>JAGWJK010001038.1 GCA_028865845.1 Rhizobiaceae bacterium | reverse complement strand
AGTACTGGATCACCCAAAATCCGGAGGTTGCCGCATGATCAACACTCCTTCCGCTCCTTTCTGGCCCAAGGGCAAGACCTGTGCAGCGATCATCTCGGTGATTTTCGACGACGGTCTCGACGCCGTTGCGCAGGCGCCGGATCTTGCCGGCCGCAGCAAGAGCTTCTCAGTCTGGGAATACGGTGCCGCGCGCGGTGTGGAACGCCTTTGCAGGACGTTTGCCGCCGCCGGCATCGCCACCAGCTGGTTCGTGCCCGGCGTCGTTGCGGAAAAGCATGAAGGGCTGCTTCGTGATGTCGTCGCGCCGCACCATGAGATCGAAGGCCGTGGCTGGGCGTTCGAACGATATGACACCCTACAGGCGCCTGCTGCCGTCGATCTTCTTCGGCGCAGTCGGGACCGGTTAGGCACGATCGCATCGAACGACGTATCCGGCTTTCGCCTGCCGGCCGGCAATTGGCCGCGCCATTTCGACCGGCTGCTGATCGACGCCGGATACGTATGGTCGGCCTCGCTGAATGGAGATGACGTGCCTTACAGCCATGCGTCGTCGCTCGTCGAGATCCCGGTTCACAATGAGCTGGAAGACCGGCCTTATTTCCAGTTCAACTTCACGCCGGCCTTCCCGAAGGGTCAGGGGCGCATCCCGTCCTACGACGCGGTGCTCGGCAATTGGATCGCCGAATTCGAAGCGTACCGGAAGTACGGTCTCTGTTACGTGCTGCAGCTTCGTCCGGAATGGACGGGAACGCCCGGCAGGATCGCTCTTGTCGAGGAATTATTGCGCCATATCCGCAGCTTCGACGACGTGTGGGTGGCGACAGCCGCGCAAGTCGCCCGTTGGCACGCCGGCAAGGGCATAGCCTCGCCCGCCGAGCACCCGATGAATGTCTACGAGGCCTATGTCCGCGAGGAGCAGGCCGGTGAGTGACAATCTGACCGAAATCCTCGCCGGGCATTTGTGTTCAACGGGCTTCGACGCCTTTCCCGGCCGGACAATCCACAAGGCAAAGCTTCATATCCTCGACACGCTCGGTGCCGCCATCGCCGGATCGACATCGAGCGAGACCCGGGCGATGCTGGAGATACTCGATATCCAGGGGAGAGCAGGCCGCTCGCCGCTCTGGGGATTGCCGGTTGCCGCGGATGCTCGAACGGCCGCACTCGTCAACGGCGTCTCGGCCCACGCCTATGAACTCGACGACAGCGGCGGCTGCGACCACTCCGGCGCCGTTGTCCTGCCTGCCGTGCTCGCAGCGCTCGGAAATCTTGACCACCTCGTCAGCGGCAAAGAGCTGTTGCGCAGCGTCCTGCTCGGCTATGAGGTCGGGCGTCGCGTGCTGGAAGCGGTTGGCGGATATGAAGAGCATAACGGTCTCGGATGGCATTCCACCGGAACCTGTGGCGCCTTTGGCGCCGCCGCGGCCGTAGGCGCGATGCTGTGTCTCGACGAAGGATCCATGGCGTCCGCGCTCGGCACGGCCTGTTCTTTTGCCGGCGGCACCTGGGCTTTCATCCACAATGGCAGTTCGACCAAGAAGCTTCATGCCGGCCGTGCCGCCGAGGGTGGGCTGATGGCGGCTTATCTCGCAAAGAGCGGTTTCGAGGGTCCGGATAGCGTATTTGCTGCAGATCGCTGGGGAAGCTTCCTGGCGACCTTCGGTGGCGGCAAAGGCGATCCGCAGGCTCTAGTCCGGGATTTCGGAGAGAACTGGCGGCTCGACCGTTGCTCCATCAAGCCACATGCAACATGCCGCGGCACGCATGCGGCCATCGATGCGCTGGAACTCATGCTTCAGCAGCATGGCCTCGCAGCTGAAGACATCGCTGCGATCGAGGTCGACATCAGCCGTTTCCAATACGGCATGTGCGGCGGCAAACGCGTCGCGTCCCGGGCCGAGGCGCAGATGAGCCTGCCCTATGCGCTCGCCGCCAGGCTCCGTTACGGCAAGGTCTTTCTTGCCGAACTGGAAGCGGAAGCCTGGTCGGCGCCGGAGATTGGCCATCTCATCGATCGGATCGACGTTCGCATCGATCCGGCGATGCGGGATGAGGACGAACCCGCGATTACCGTCGTCACCGCAAGTGGTGCGCGTCATCGCATGATCGTCGCATTCCCCCTCGGTGGACCGCAGAACCCGCTGAGCGACGATCGGCTCATCGCCAAATATGCCGAGCTTGCCGGCATGGTGCTGCCGGCCGAAAAGGTCGAGGCGATAAAGGATTTCGTGCTGGACCTGGAAAACCGTGGCGATGCCCGTGGCCTGCTGGACCTGCTTCAATAAAGCGCCCCGGAGGGCGCCATCCTTTCGATAAGGGAGATCGAGATGAGAAATCAGACGAGTGCGACATGGTCACCGCTGTTCAAGCAGGACGTTTCCAGGGATTTCCAGGATTT
>JAGWJK010001037.1 GCA_028865845.1 Rhizobiaceae bacterium | reverse complement strand
GCCTGGCGTCCCCCAAGCGCCAGTGCCGCGGTGTCGGCCGCTGTCGTCGCCATGAAGGAACGGCGTGTCAGCAACGACGTTTCGATGCCGGATTTTATCGATTTGCCTGTCATGTGGTTCTCCCTCCCGTTTCGGAGCCCTCTTGCTCCGATTATGCTTTCAAGCTTGCCGATTATGCGTGTCGATGCGCTCAGATCGGGTATTGACGCTTGCCGGACGCCAGCGTGATCCAGCGCAGTTCGGTGAATTCGTCGATCGCCGCATTGCCGCCGAAGCGGCCGTAGCCGCTCGATTTGACGCCACCGAAGGGCATTTGCGGCTCGTCGGAAACGGTTGCCTCGTTGATGTGGCAAATTCCGGTTTCTAAGCGCCTCGCGACGGCCATGGCCTGGTTGATATCGCGGCTGAAGACAGCCGAGGACAGGCCGTATTCATTGTCGTTGGCAATCGTCACGGCTTCGTCGAGGCTGCCGACGCGAATGATGGCCGCCAGCGGACCGAAACTTTCCTCGCGATAGAGCCGCATGGCCGGCGTGACATAGTCGACCACGGTCGCGTCGACGAGCGCGCCGTCGGCATGACCGCCACAGACGAGCACAGCGCCTTTCTGCAGCGCATCTTCGACCAGGGCCCTGACGCGCCGCGCTGCCTCGGCGCTGATCATCGTTCCGAGCGGTGTGTTGCCGTCACGCGGGCTACCTGCAACCAGGGTCTCCGCCTTGGCCTTGAATTTCGCGACGAACTCGTCGGCGATGTCGTCCAGCAGGATGACACGCTCGGTGGACATGCAGATCTGGCCCTGGTTCATGAAGGCGCCGAATGCGGCGGCACCAACAGCTTCATCGATGTCGGCATCAGCAAGCACGATGAAGGGCGCTTTGCCGCCCAGCTCCAGCAGGCAGCGTTTCAAGTGGCGCGCCGCGGTCTCCGCGATGATCCGTCCGACGCGGGTGGAGCCGGTGAAATTGATCCGCCGCACCACCGGATGGGCGATCAATGTTTCAACGACGGCAGCAGCATCCCTCGGCGCGTTGGTGACCACGTTGACGACGCCGGCGGGAAGGCCAGCCTCGCACAGGATTTCGCCGATCAGGCCGTGTGTCCTCGGGCAAAGTTCGGAGGCCTTCAGAACCACCGTGTTGCCGCAGGCAAGCGGCATGGCGATAGCGCGCACGCCGAGAATGATCGGCGCATTCCACGGCGCAATACCGACGCAGACGCCGGCTGGCTGGCGCACCGCCATCGCCATGCTCCCTGGAATGCCGGAGGGAATGAGCTCGCCGGTCACCTGGGTGGTCATCGATGCGGCCTCGCGCAGCATGTCGGCGGCAAGGTCGCAGTTGATCCGGGCCCAAAGCGCTGTGGCACCGGTTTCCTCGACCATGGCGGCGATGAAATCCGACGAGCGCGCGAGGAGAATATCCGCTGCCCGGTTGAGTATAGCCCGGCGTGTGGTGGGACCGAGCGCCGACCAGGCGGGATAGGCTGCGGCAGCCGCCACGGCTGCACGGGCGGCATCGGCAGGCGAGGCGGCCGAAGCGATCGTAGCGACATCGCCGGTCAACGGATCGAGGCATTCGAAGGTCGAGGCATCCGCCGCGTCCATCGCCTCGTCATTGATCAGAAGTTTGGTCACAAACATCGCAGCCGTCCGTTCATCCCATGCGTTGCCGGATTTTTCATGTCGGAGGAGGACACACGTCATCGGACGCGGACCAATGGCCACGCAACCCGGATCTGCAATGTGGAGACCTCCTCCCAGAAGCCCATGAGAAGAGACTACGCTGTTGCATTCCGGAAGGAATGTGTTTTTCTGGGTTATTATTGCGATTATCCGGCATTTGTGTCACCGGCTTTCGCGATATCGACGGGGAGGAGGGCCTATGGTTTCTGATGGCGGCATTCATCATCATGCACGCGGCGAGTGGCGCGAGCCGTCGCTATCGCATCGCACGATCCTTTTCCAACGCGGCCTCTACGCCGATTTCCACCATCTGCTATTGCTGCAGGCGGGGCAGGCAGCGTTGCTGTTCGAAGAGGAGCGCCAATCGCTGGCAGGCCCGGCACTTGCTTATCTGCCGCCGCAGTCGCGCTGCGAACTGCACATGGCCGCCGGGGCAGCAGGATTTCTGATCGGTGCATCACCGCGCATCATGGTGGATGCGATCGGTGATCGTGCGGAATCCTATTCTTTGCGTATTTTCAGCGAGCGGCCGTGGCTGACGACGGAGCCGGCGCGGCATGCAGTCGAGGAGGCTCAGCCGCTGGTGGCGGGCTTCGTGCGCGAGCTCGGCGATCCATCCCGCGCCTCGTGGATGGTGATCTCGGCCTACATGCGACTGATCCTGGTCGGACTGTGGCGTGCAGGCGGCAGCGAAGGGGCAGAGCAGCGCGGCCG
>JAGWJK010000055.1 GCA_028865845.1 Rhizobiaceae bacterium | reverse complement strand
TGATTGCCCGCCATTTCAACCGCAACATCCGCGGCGCTGACAATCAGCATGGAGAGGTGAAGGCCGACGATTGGCAGATCACGACGAACAACGAGCCCGGCGGCATCCAGATCCTGGTGGCCGAAGACAACGGCATCAACCAGATCGTCTTTTCGCAGATTCTCGAGGGCCTCGGCTATCGCTACGCGATCGCGGCAAGCGGCGACGAGGCGGTCAGGCTCTGGACCGAACATCGTCCGGAACTGATCCTGATGGATATTTCCCTTCCGGGCCTCAACGGCTTCGAAGCGGCACGCATGATCCGTCGCACGGAGATGGAGGGCACCTCGCGCACGCCGATCATCGGCGTCCTCACCCAGGCTTTCGAGCGTGACCGCAGGGAATGCACGAATGCGGGGATGGACGATGTCATCATGAAACCCGTCAGTCCCGATATTCTCGAAACTGTCTTCCAGAAATACATGCGCGGAACTGCCAAAGTCCGTGCTCCATAAGTCTCAGGTCTGTATTGTCCCTTATGAATAGATGTGATCCCTGCCGATTAACTGCTCCGTCGCCATCTTTTGTTAAGGCTTCCCCGTCATTGTCCTTCGCGGGGGGAGGAAGATGTCGGGACTGAACATGAAATCGGCTGAAATACCGCTAGCGCAAGTCAGTCAGAATGAATTGCAGGCAATGGCCTATACCGACCCGCTGACGGGTCTTGGTAATCGCTACCGCATGCGCGATCGCGTGCGTCTGCTTTCCGTCGAGCGCGCGAGCGACCCGGCGCCATTCACCATCGGCATTGCCAATCTCGATTCCTTCAAGCCGATAAACGATCTCTTCGGTGTCGAAGCCGGGGACGAAATCCTCTGCCAGGTCGCCCATCGCCTGAAAGCCTGCATCCCCGATGGCGCCATCGTCACGCGCCATGACGGCGACGAATTCGCCTTTGTCCTGCCGCTGGTCTTCGAGCGTGTCGGCGCCGAAAAATTCGGACAGATGATCCGCGAAGTGCTGTCTGCGCCCTACGATCTCGGTGATCGCAACGTCCGTCTTTCCGCTTCCTTCGGCTTTGCCATCCATCCCTTCGCAGGCGAAGAGTTCGAGGACCTGCTGAAGAATGCAGAGACCGCGCTCTACCGTTCCAAGCGCCGCGGCCGCGGCCAGATCACCGTCTATTCCAAAGAGATCGCGCAGGAGATGAAGCGGGCGACGCAGCTCGAACAGGCGCTGCGCAATGCCATCATTTCCGACGCCATCGACGTGCATTTCCAGCCGATCGTCTCGCTTTCCAACAACCTGATCGTCGGCTTCGAGGCCTTGGCGCGCTGGAACGATCCCGATCTCGGCTTCGTGTCTCCCGCCGTCTTCGTGCCGCTGGCCGAAGAACGCGGATTCATCGACGCCCTGTCGGAAACCTTGCTGCGCAAGGCTGCGGAAGCCGCACTTTCCTGGCCGCGCGAACTTTTCCTCTCCTTCAATCTTTCGTCTGCTCAGCTGATGGACCCCGGCACCAGCAGCAGCATTCTCGCCATTCTCGGCCGTGTCGGCTTCGATCCGCATCGGTTGGAGCTCGAAATCACCGAGACCGCGGTGATGAGTTCGGCCGATACCGCGCATCGCATCATCGCCGATCTGCGCTCGGCCGGCGTTCGCATCTCGCTCGACGATTTCGGCACCGGGCAATCGAGCCTCGGCCGCCTTCGCGATTTCATCTTCGACAAGGTAAAGATCGACCGCGCCTTCGTCTCGCGCATCAATTCGGACAGGGCCTCCGAACACATCATCAAGGCGATTCTGGCGATGTGCGAAGGACTAGACCTGCAGGTCGTTGCCGAAGGCATCGAGGACTATGCCGAGGCAGTGAAGCTGAGGTCGCTCGGCTGTGCCATGGGGCAGGGCTATTATTACGGCAAGCCTGCCGACAGCGTCGCCACGCTGCGCTATCTCCACGAAAACTACTACGAACTCGGCGGCACGCGCGAGATCGCCTGATCCTCCGTCCAGTCATGCGAAACGGCGGCCCCGGATGGAGCCGCCGCCTCGTTGTGCACTCGGACCTGCTTTAATTGTTGTTGGTCGTAGACGAGGTCGTCGTGCTGTCCGTGCCCGGTACGGCGGCCGGAGCCGACTGCGCCTGCTTCTCGGATGCCTGCATGGCAAGCGTCTTGAATTCCGGAGCCGCCTTCAGCGAATCCGCGGTTTCCGAGGTTGTCAGCTTGACGCTGCCGTCCTGCGCGTTCTGGGCCACGGTGATCTTGTCGAACGGCACCGCTACATTCTTCTGGCCGATGCCGAGGAAGCCGCCGACGCCGATCACTGCCGCGACAACGCCGCCCTGCTTCTGCAGGATCAGGTCGCTGATGCTGCCGATGCTTTCGTTCTGACCGTTATAAACCGACTGGCCCATATAGGTCTTGGCGCTGATCTGGTCGGCTGCCTGCTGGGTCAGATAGGTGTCCGACTGGGCCGTGGTGGTGGCCGGTGCCGGTGTGGTGGTTTCAGCGCTGTTCTGCTGCTTCATCGCACCGCCCGGCGCGGTGTTATCGGGTGCAGGAGCGGTTTGCTGCAGCGGGGCGCTGTTGCCTGTCGAGGGCTGCTGTTGTGCCTGGGCGAAGGCCATCGGCGACAGGACGGATACGGTGGCGAAAAGGGTGCCAGCAGCGACGGAAGTGAGCAATTTGCCGGTCATTGTGAACCTACCTTTCATTCTGATGGGCGTGTTCACCAGCTCGGGCGGGGCCACTCCTTTGGCTGACCATCACCGTGCCGGTTCGCTAGGGACAATGGTCAATGGCTCGTTTAGTTCCGGCAAAAGTTGCGGAAGATGGCCTAAGGACAGGCAGAATGCGTAGAAATATTCAAGAAAATCAAAGGAACAAAATATTTCTTCAACCAGAAGCGGCGAAGCGCTTCAGCTCCGCCGCCTGAATTTGCAAGAAGTTTACAGCTTGTAAACCGGATCGAAAACGCCCTTGACCGTGAGGCCGAGTTCAAGGAGCGCACCGGCCTGCGGCTGCGTCGAGCGGGCATTTTCGTCGAGGCCTTCCCAGGCCGTGGTCACGGCCAGGCGGTCAGCATCCTTGCCGATGAAGGCGGGGCAGGACGGCTGCATGGCAGGCACGCGATGGCGTTCGATGCGCAAGCCATCCGGGCTGTAGCGATCGACGAAGCCGGAGCCCCAGCGGGCGTTCCAGATATAGCCATCCGCATCGCAGACCGAACCGTCCAGCCCGCCCGGATCTTCCATGCTGTCGACCATGACGATCGGCTCGCCGGCCGGGAGCCCGGTCTCGGGATCGACCAGCACACGCATCAACTGGCTGACGCGTGTGTCGGTGTAATAGCCGATCGTGCCATCGGGCGAGAAGCAGATGGAATTCGGGATGCTGATCTGATCGAAGATCTTCGTCACCTTGCCGGCCGCGACGTGATAGATCGCGCCCGCCTGCATTTCCGCCCGCTTGCCCATGGTGCCGATCCAGAGCGCGCCGGAGATGTGCGTACGACCGTCATTGGAACGGTTCTCGGGCTTGTCCACCTCGATTGCCGCGTAGAAAGTCAGCTCGCCGCTGGCGATATCGCGCAGAAACAGACCCTCTTCCGTGGCGATCAATTGCCGTTCGGAATCGACGCGGGCCAGTACGCTCGCCATCATCGGCAGGTTGTGGATTTTTTTCTTTCCCGTCGGAAGATGCAACTCATGCAACTCCTTACCGAGAATGTTGAACCACCAGACCGTGTCCGTATCCGGATCGTAAGTCGGGCCTTCACCCAGGATAGATGCGGTATCGCAAAGAATCGTACCCTGGAAATCGTGGATATCTGTCATGTGGTCATGCTCCTACTGCGGCATCATAGGCTAAGATGGTCACCTTGGCGCGTTCGGCAACCTCCGCGGTCGTCATTCCCGGTTTGTAGAGGCTGGTTCCGAGGCCGAAAGCCAGGATGCCGGCCTTGGTGTAATCCGCGAAATTCTTGTCGGAAACGCCGCCAACAGCTGCAATGACCAGCTCCGGCGGCAACACGGCGCGGATGGCGGTGATGCCGGAGGCGCCGAGTACGCCGGCCGGGAAAAATTTAAGACCGGTCGCGCCGGAACGGGCAGCAAGAAGCGCTTCCGTTGCCGTAAATACGCCCGGCATGGTGACCATGCCCTTGTCGCGGGCAAGGCTGATCACCGCGGGTTCGACGTTCGGCGTCACCAGAAGTTTGCCGCCGGCCGCATCGAGCCGCTCGACGTCCTCGACCGTGAGCACAGTGCCGGCACCGATGAGGCAATCGGCAGGCGCGAGCTTGGCGGCGATCTCGATCGAACGGAACGCGTCGGGCGAATTAAGCGGTATTTCGATGGCCGTCAGTCCGGTTTCGATCAGCGCGCCGACGATGCTTTCCGTCTCTTCCGGCTTGATGCCGCGAAGAATGGCGATAAGCGGACGTTTCATTTCGGGGAAGGGGGTGCGGATGGTCATCAGCTTTTTCTTTCGTTGTTCGGCCAGATCGCCTGGGCGGCAGCAGAGAGGCCGCGGCGAACGGCGGCATCGGCGTCGACAGTCGTATAGGTAAGGGACAGGGTGCGGAATGCATCCTCATAGAGCGCCTGCAGGCGTCCGGAGGCAACGAGCGTAATCGTCGCGCCCTTGTCGATGGCAGACAGGCCGCCGGCAATTTCCGCGCCGATCAATGTTCCCGAGATCAGCGCCTGCGCACCGGCTGATGTCAGCCCATGCAGGAGCTGTCCGGCGCGGGCGGTGAACAGAAGATTGGTCGCCAGCGCCGGCTTGGCGAAGGCCGCCTTGATGGCGCTTTCGAAAGTCGCGCTGTCGGCCGGCATGTCGGCAGCGCCTGCGACTGCGGCGGAGAGAATGCTATGCTTGGTGATGACGTCGAAAAGCTCGCCGGTCATGAAGGTCGAAAAGCCGGTGACATGGCCGTCGACCACGCGCACCCATTTGGAATGGGTGCCGGGCATGCAGACGATCTGCTCGCCCTTGGCGTCTGCCGCGATCGAGCCGAGCAACTGGGTTTCCTCGCCGCGCATGACATCCGGCGTTTCCTTGGTGCGCTGCGCGAGACCCGGCAGGATGCGAACGTCGCGCGACTGACCCGGCACGGAGACGGCGCCGGTGAGGATCACGGAAAGCGATGTTGGCGTGTCGATATAGCCGGCTTCGACCCAGCCTTGACGCGCACCGGCCATGCCGCAGACGATGACCCGAAGCCCATCTGGAGCGGAGAGGGCGTCGAGATGCGATTGCAGGACCTCGGCAAAGCCGATCTTGGCGGCCGTCGTCATGCCTTCGCCACTGCGCCGCTCGCCGAGAATGCCGCCGTTTTCGCCGACCAGCCATAGCCGGAAGCTACTGGTGCCCCAGTCGACCGCCACATAGGCCGGCTGTTCTCCAGGAAAATGTCCTGATTGCTCCATCAAAAAATACCTCCGTCGACGATTATGGACTGCGCGGTGATGCTGCCCGAGCAGTTGGATGCGAGAAAAAGAGCCGGCCCGACCAGATCGGCGGCCTTCAGAATGCGTTTCAGGCACTGACGCTCGACCGTCTTGGCGATGCCGTCTTCGGTGAGCCAGAGTTCGAGTTGCCGCTCGGTGATGATCATGCCCGGCAGGATGGCATTGACGCGGACATTTTCCGGCCCAAGGCGACCGGCGAGGCTTTTCGTCAGGCCGAGGATGCCGGCCTTGGCGGTGGCATAGGCAGAAACATCCGGCGGGTTCATCATGAAGATGATCGACGAGAAATTGATGATTGCGCCCCCGCCGGCCGCGCGCATGCCCGGCGCCACCGCCTGCGAGACGAAGAACACCTGCTTGAGGTTGATTGCCTGGCTGTTGTCCCAATAATCCTCGGTCGTCGTATCCATTTCCTGGCGACCGTCCCAGCCCGCGTTATTGACGAGGACGCGGATGGCGCCAAGATCGGATTCGACAGCGGCGACCGTGTTCCTGATTTCGCCGACATCCCGCAGATCGGCATGATAGAAGGTCACGGGATGCGTCGACTGCGCCGAAAGCCGGGCGGCAAGAGCCTTGCTCGGTTCTTCGGCGATATCGATGAAGGCGACCTTGGCGCCCTGCTGTGCGAACCCTTCGACGAGGGCGGCGCCGATGCCGGAACCGCCGCCGGTGATGAGCACCGTACGGTCCTTTAGATCGGGAAATTGTGCCTGTGTTTCGGTCAAGTTCCTCTCCCTCCCTGGATCGGTCATTGTTAAAAAGTTCCATTATTCGGAACCGAATTTGACTATTTGGAATTATCGGATTACCCTTCTGCCATGTCAAGCACATGACGAGGCCGAGCGTGAACCCGACGAGGGACGATAGCATGGGCGAAACCAGCCGTAGCCGGGAAACCGGCACGCTCGGCAAGCTCATGGCGCTGCTCGATCTGGTCGCGCTTGCGGATCGTCCCATGCGCTTCACCGATATCCTTGCGCTTTCCGACCAGCCGCGCGGAACGCTGCATCGGCAACTATCGCATCTGGTCGAGGAGGACTTGCTGGAGACCGATCGCGAAGGCCGCTACCTGCCCGGCATCAGGCTGTTGCATCTCGCATCGCGCAGCTGGGCGCGCAACGAATTCCGCATGGTCGCCGAACCGCACCTGCGCGTCCTGCAGGGCCAGACCGGGGAAACCGTTCATCTCGGCGTGTTGCGGGGCGACGAAGTGATCTATCTCGACAAGGTCGAGGGTCGCCAATCCGTGCGGATGTATTCGCAGATCGGCAATGCTTCGCCTGCCTATTGCACGGGAGTCGGCAAGGCAGCCCTCTCAGCGCTCGACGATCTCGATCTGAAGACACGCCTTTCGGGGATGGTCTTCCATCCCTATACCGAATACACCCATCGCGACATCGAGAGCCTCCTCGAGGATATCAATGTGATCCGCGCTCGCGGCCACGCTTTCGATCTCGAGGAACATGAAAGCGGCATCTGCTGCGTCGCCGCGCCAATCCATTCTGACGACGGGACGCTGGCGGGGGTATCGGTCACCGGCCCGGCCTATCGCGTGACGTCGGAAAAATTGCAGGAATGGGCGCCCCTGGTGCGGGGTGCTGCGGCATCGATCATGCAGGATATGCACAGTCGGCTAGGGCCTAGGCGCTAAAACCGCGTATTTTCTCGACTGTCATGGGAAATTCACCAAATTAGCCGTTCGCGCGCTGGACCTCTGCCGACTGAAACGCTTATTCTAAGTTGCTTTACGAGAGTCGGGCGTGAAATGTTCCCTCGTCAAGTTTTGCTGTTGCACTTAGGAGGAACTTCTGCGCCGGTTTTCGGGGCGGTGCGATAGGTGGTCTTGCAGCAATTGTAATTTTACGAATTTATATTTCATCTAGCGCCAGTGTATCGGTGTTCATGCAATGATCCGAAGGCCCGGAGGGGGCATATAAGGTTGGCGCTCCTCCTTTTTTAAAATAGAGAAGACCGACGATGGCAGCATTGATGCAGGCAGGAAAGCCCCCGAGGGGTGAAGACTACATTGACGAAATTGCCGGTCTGAAAACGCAGTTCGATGTTTTCCGGTTCATGAAGCGGTTGACCGAGGCGTATCGCTGCCGGGCGTTCATGGTTCTGAACCTGCCGCCGGTAACCTCGTTCGACCTGCAGAGCAATTCGGTCATCAACAACTGGCCGACCGAGCTTTTGGCGATCTACGATCAGGAAGGGCTGATGACGAACAGTCCGGTCCTGCGTCGCCTGCGCAATTCGACGCTGCCGTTCATTCATGAGACGACGCCCAACGGTAGCCGCGACGATGGCAAGTCGCAGATAATCTCCACCCTGTTCGAACGCTTCCGTTTGATCCGTTGCGTCTGGCTGCCGACTCACGATGCCTCCGGCCTTCGTGGCGCAATCTCCCTTGCCGGCGATCGCGATTCCTTCACCGCAGAGGAAATCAAGGATCTGAGCTACGTTGCGCTTCATGTCTTCGATCGGCTGGCGGAAATCCGCAATCTCGACATCCGCGTGATCGACGCGCTGACGGAGCGCGAGATCGATTGCCTGAACTGGACGGCCGCGGGCAAGACCAGCGCCGAGATTGCCGAGATCCTGACCCTGTCGGAACATACGGTCAATCACTACCTCAACCGCGCGACCAAGAAGCTGGACACCGTCAATCGCACCCAGGCGGTGGCGAAAGCCCTGCGTGTCGGCCTGATCAAATAAACCCCGAAACGATCGCTTTTGATGATCAAAATTTGTGCGTTTTTGGTTTGTCAGCCTAGAAATTGAGCCGCACGCCGCGCCGATCGATGCTGCATTTGCTGGTGCTTTTTTAAGTGATTGATATAAAACACTTTTAATTGTTCTGAACAAACTGGCACGCTTTCTGCATCTGATTGGGCAGAGGTCCAGAGGGGACTTTGATAACAGCGCCGACAAACGCGCGCGTATCAGGACGGCCGCTGCCGATATCACGTCGCTGCTTCTCCCGGCGACAGGTATGGGTGGCGGCTGTTGCTTATTTAGCACTGCACCCAAAACTACAGGTGCCTGCGGCCGTTTTTTCGCCGGCTCGCCCTATTCGTTTCTCAGGTTTCCTTTATGCCGGCCCGCACGAAGTTTCGCTTCGCAAAGCGAGCGTTGCGGCTGGTAAGGGTGATAAACCCGGCGGACCTGCCGGTCGCAACGTATTTGCGGCTGCCGCCTTTGCCTGCATCGCGGTCTTTTCTCCCTCCCTTATCCTGATTTTGTTTGGCGAAGCCTTCCGGCTCCACTATTTAAGCGTTGATATCAGGGGGCATCCTTCGTCGACCCGTGACGACGGACGGGTCCCGACGCGACATTGTACAGCGAGGACGGAATGGCAGACATCACCAAGGAACAGGTTCTGGACACGCTGAGGACCGTTCGTGGACCCGACCTGGAGCACAATATCGTTGAGCTCGGCATGGTGTCGGATGTCTTCATTTCCGACGCCAAAGTCTATTTCTCGATCACGGTTCCGGCCGAGCGTGCCAAGGATCTCGAGCCGATGCGGCTTGCGGCCGAGCGCGTCATCAAGGAGATGCCCGGCGTAAAGGGCGCGCTGGTTGCCCTCACGGCGGACAAGAAAGCCGGAAGCAGCGCCCCAGCCGCCCGCCCGGCACCACCGCAGCCGCATGCTCATCCGCACGCGCATGCGCAGCAGCAGCCGTCGCGCACTGGCAAGATCGGCGTTCCCGGCATCGGCTCGATCATCGCGGTCGCCTCGGGCAAGGGCGGCGTCGGAAAATCGACGACCGCCGTGAACCTGGCGCTCGGTCTCCTGGCCAACGGCCTTCGCGTGGGCATTCTGGACGCCGATATCTATGGTCCGTCCATGCCGCGCCTCCTGAAGATTTCCGGCCGCCCGACACAGATCGATGGCCGCATCATCAACCCGATGCAGAATTATGGCCTGAAGGTCATGTCGATGGGCTTCCTCGTCGAGGAGGAGACAGCGATGATCTGGCGCGGCCCGATGGTGCAGTCGGCGCTGCTGCAAATGCTCCGCGAAGTTGCTTGGGGCGAGTTGGATGTGCTCGTCGTCGACATGCCGCCCGGCACCGGCGATGCGCAGTTGACCATGGCCCAGCAGGTGCCACTCGCCGGCGCGGTCATCGTCTCGACACCGCAGGATCTCGCCCTGATCGATGCCCGCAAGGGCCTCAACATGTTCCGCAAGGTGGAAGTGCCGGTGCTCGGCATCATCGAGAACATGAGCTATTTCATCGCTCCGGACACCGGTGCTCGCTATGACATTTTCGGTCACGGCGGCGCGCGCAAGGAGGCCGAGCGCATCGGTGTGCCTTTCCTCGGCGAAGTGCCGCTCACCATGGGCATCCGCGAAACCTCGGATGCCGGTACGCCGTTGGTCGCGTCCGACCCGACCGGCACTGTCGCGGGTATTTATCGCGACATCGCAGCAAAGGTCTGGGCACAGGTCAGCAACACTCCGTTGCGCGCAGCGCCTTCGATCGTCTTCGAATAATCTGCGACGAGCATCTTCCGCCGAGCCGGTGGCATCATTGTTTTGCCCACGCCTTGTGCTATGAATTCGCGAGCTGTTGCGACCCGCGCAAGATTCGGCGTGTAGGGAATGCAGCAGGGGCTCGAATCCACCTATAGCCCCTTGAATCTGTCGGGATCGAAGGGGGCGTGCCGATGAGAATCTGCGATGAAAGCGCGCATCGAATGGGTTATGACTTGATTCTTTGCGGGCTTTGCTGCATATGCGCCGCCGGCGTGAACTTGGTCGAGCATGTGCGATGACGACCATCTGCCAAATGATGACTTCGTCTCGCCTGAGCAATCGGCTTTGTCACGACGGGCGAAGGATTGGTACAGCAACGCAATGGAGCATGGACACGGATTCCCGGCCGGACCGGCGGGATACGCCCGGAGTTTTATGAGCTTTTTTCAAGGGTCATTGTCGGGATCGCAGGAGCGCACGCAGCGCCATGCCTTTGTCGTGTCGGGAGCGATCCGTTGATCACGGCCTATTGCTCCGACTGCCAGACGCTCGAACAGCCGGATGTTTCTGTCCTTGCCCAATTGCCTGAGAATGTCGTCTGGGTCGACCTGGTCGAACCGACACGCGAAGAAGAAGAGAATATCGAGCGCCTTCTAGGGCTCGACCTGCCGACCCGGGAAGACATGAAGGGCATCGAACCGTCGAGCCGCCTCTATGTCGAAGACGGTTCGGTTTTCCTGACGGCGTCGCTTCTATCGCGAGCCGATACGAATTTGCCGATGTTGACCGATGTCGCCTTCATCCTGACGGGACATCGGCTGGTGACGATCCGTTATGCGCGGCCAAAGTCTTTTGCGCTGTTCATAGGTGCCCTGCAGCGCATTCCCGAATCGCGGCGCACCGGAGTTGCGCTTCTGGCAAAGCTCCTGGAGACCATCGTCGACCGCACGGCTGAGATCCTTGAACAGACCGGTTCCAGTATCGATATATTGTCGGTGCATGTTTTCGGCGATCGGGTGAAGAAAATCCGTCGTCCGTCGAACTATCTGGAAGAGAAGCTGAAGGACATAGCAGGCTATCACCGAACGGTCAGCAAGGTGAGCGACAGCCTGAACTCGCTGTTTCGGCTTTTGACCTTCCTACATACCATCCCGGATGTGCAGCGCGATCGTGAGGCCAAGGAATTGTGCCGCAACGTCGCACGGGATGTGCAGTCCTTGTCCGAGCATGCGTCCTTCGTCGCGGGTAATATTACCTTCCTCCTGGATGCGTCGCTCGGTTTGATCAATATCGAGCAGAACGCCATCATCAAGATTTTCTCGATTGCCTCCGTCGTCTTCCTGCCGCCGACGCTCATCGCGTCGGTCTACGGTATGAATTTCGAGTTCATACCCGAGCTGCATTTCGCCTACGGCTATCCGGCATCGCTGCTGTTGATGGTGACATCTGCCGTTCTCCCGTTTTTCTTTTTTCGCTGGAAAGGCTGGCTCTGAGAGCCTAGTGATCCTGAATGTCTCAAGAAACCCTTCATTCTCCCGATGGGACAATGAGCCCGCGCAAACTCTTCTACCTCACTTTGGGGT
>JAGWJK010001036.1 GCA_028865845.1 Rhizobiaceae bacterium | reverse complement strand
TCAACATAACTTTATCCAGACCACTTTTATCGGTTGATCGCCTGCTTTAAATTTGTATATATCAACTTAATAACGCGGGCAACACCATGAATCGTCTTCTTCTTCCTCTCGCATTCATCGCCTTGGCAATCACTGCGACTTCGGCGGCATCAGCCGACAACGACGCCGTTCCAAACGTTGGCAGCTGCGTTGATAGCGCCGTCGCGCCCGAGGTGATCGAGAAGCTCATTCAAGAGGAAGGCGAGCGTCAGGGCGTTGACACCCGGCTTGCGATCGCGATCTCCGATCAAGAATCCGGGCTCGGGCGGCATGTCAACTCGCCAACGGGTGCCCGTGGCCCCATGCAACTTATGCCAGCTACAGCGGCCCGATACGACGTTGCCGATATATGCGACGCCGTCCAAAACATTCGCGGCGGGATTACCTATCTTAAGGACCTGCGTGGTCTCTTTGGCGGCAACATCTTCCTGATCGTTGCGGCCTACAATGCCGGCGAGGCGCGTGTTTTACATGCCGGCGGTGTTCCGGCGATCGCCGAGACGGTCAATTACACCGCGCTCGTTGCCAATGCCTATTACGGTTTCAACAACACGTTGAAGGGCGGCCGTCGAAACCTCGCTGCCGTTTTGCCTGGTGATCGCCGAGCCGACACGGCTCCCGTCATCGATCTACTCACGTCCGGCTCTGTCACCGACAAGTCTTTACCGGTCAATCAAAGCAAAGCCGGGCCCTCCGTTCCGTCCTGGATCGGCGGCTCGGTCCTTTATGTCCAATAGCAGGGAGTGCCCCATGAACATCATCCGCAGTTCCAGAAAGATGCTCGTTTCCCGCAGCGGCTCCTCGCTTGCCGTCCACGGGCTTGCACTGTTGGTAATCTTGCTCAGCCAGACCGATATTGCCTTCGCCGCAGGCGATGTCTTCCAGCCGATCAATTCGGTGTTCACGACGCTTCTCAACTTCATGACCGGCACCTTCGCGACCACTGCTGCAACGATCGCCTGCGCAGCGGTCGGGTATCTCGCGCTGACGAGCCGCATCCCGTGGTCATGGTGTTTTTCGATCATCGTCGGCATCGCCTTCATCTTCGGCGGTTCCCAGCTCGTCACCACGATGTCGTCGGGACTCGGAAACTGATGAGTGAACTCGAAAAACCGCAGATTGCGCCACTGGTTATTGCACTGACGCGCCCACGGATGATGTGGGGCGTTCCGATCGGCCTCTTCGTTGGAGAATTGATGGTGGTGGTGATGACCTTCCTCAACACCAAAAATCTCTCAACATTCCTGCTCTTTCTGCCGCTTCACGCGGCGGCTTACGTGATGACCGTCCGCGATCCGCACCTCGCTCATGTCGTTAGGATGCGTTTTTCCAAATGCCCCTGGGTTCGAAACCGACATTTCTGGGGCGGCAATTCCTACCAGCCTTGAGGAGTAGTGTGATGCAAAGCACGGTTCGCCAGGGTCTGCGCTACGGCGCGGAGATCGCCCGGGAGAAGCCAGTCTCGAAGCATGTTCCCTACCTCCGCCACGTCGACGAAGAGACGTTGCGCACCAAGGAAGGCATGTTGATCTCGATCATCCGGTTTGACGGGTTTTGTCATCAGACCGCCGACCAGGCATTCATCGACAACGAGGCCGCCAACCGCAACACGCTCCTGCGCGCGCTTTCGGACAGCAGGTTCGCAGTCTATTCCCATATCGTGCGACGGCGCATACCGCCTGCGATCGACGGTACTTTCTTCCTCGACTTCTGCAAATCGCTCGACGAGCGTTACATGCGAGTGCTGTCGAACACGCGCATGTATTCCAATGAACTTTACCTCACCGTTATCCGCCGCGGATTCCAGGGCAAGGTCGGGCTCGCCGACACCGTTCTGTCACGGTTCCGCAAGGCGTCAGGCATCTCCAGCCGTGCGCTCGATCTCGAAGCACGCCAGGAATTGCGCGACCACGTTGCCAACATCGTCAAGGGCATGGAAGGTTATGGCGCGCGCCTTTTGAGGGCGACGATACGTGACGGCAGCGCCTTTTCGGAACCACTGGAATTCCTGGGCCAGCTCCTTAATGGCGGCGTGCCAGGCGACATGTTGCTGCCACGCATGCCGCTTGACGAATATCTGCCGACACGGCGCATCACGTTCGGGAGACGAATGCTCGAACTGCGCGGCAGCAGCGATGGGGAAACCCGCTTCGGCGCCATGCTCTCTGTACGCGAATATCCGCCCTATAGTGCGGCGGGAATGCTCGACGGGCTGCTGAAAGTCGGCGGAGAATTTATCGTCAGTCAGAGCTTTGCGTTGCAGGACCGGGCGCCGGTTCTTTCCGAGATGGACCGGATCGAACGTCAGATCAGTGTTTCAGATGAGCGCGGCACCAGCCTCGAAAGTGCGATTTCGATTGCC
>JAGWJK010001035.1 GCA_028865845.1 Rhizobiaceae bacterium | reverse complement strand
GAGGCCGCCATGAGAATGGTCATGAAGGTGGTTGCGGCAGCGCCGATGTCGCGCGTGGCCTTGCCGTTGGCATCGATCTGCACATTGGCTCGGCGGAACAGCGTCCATGCGAGCATGCGCGCCGGTTCGCCGATGAGCTCGGAGAAAGCGGCAATGATCCGCTCGGCCACGCGATAATAGCCGGCCTCGGCAAGTCCGAGGAAACTGCCGATCGCCAGCGTGCCGGCATAGGAGCGCAGAAAGAACACCAGCCGGTTTGAAAGGATGTGGCGCGAAAACTCCAGGAGTTCCAGCGTGAACGGCATGGTCAGCCGCAGGCGAGGCACCCAGCGCGCGACGAAAGCTGAGGCGAACAGGCCGACGAGCTGCGTGGCCAATCGTCCCGCAACCAGCGAGAACACGTTCCAGCCGATCCACAGGCCAACGACGGTAACGCCCAGTCCGATCACCTCCGAAGCGATGCGAATGGCGGACTGCTTGCGCAAAAGACCCCTCGAAACCAGCAGGCCGTCATAGACGACGGACAGCGAAGAGGGCAGGAACCAGCAGCTGAAGAGACCGAGCAGCATGCCTTCCCAGGGCTGATGAAAGACGAGCCATACCGTTGCGGCGACGCCAAACCCGACCATCGTCACCAGCAGGCCCGATATGATCGAGATCGTCCCGATCTGATCGAGCTGATGCTCGGTGCATTCCGTCTTCATCACGAACTCGCCCCATCCGCCTTCGGCAACGACGACGAGAAGGATGACGATCGCGGAGCTGTAGGCGTAAAGGCCGAACTCGGCGGATTCGAGCACGCGCGCCGCCACCAGGAAAACGGCCAGCTGCACGACCTGGGAGACGACTTTCGAAATCAGCGTGGAAGCGCCATCGCCAACGACGGAGGGCAGGCGAAGCCAGCGCGGCAGAGCGAATCGGCCCCGGGGGGGCACAGGTGCGGGTGAGCCATCCATCAACGCACCGCCTGAATCGGCAGCAAGCAACGAGCAGTGGAAGTCCCGTTCGGGGCCAGCATTATTGCCGCTTCACAATATTGCGTGGATTTCTTCAAGAAAATACTGGACATCCCAAGATAAATTGAACGACGTTCCCATTCGGAACACAATCTTGCGCCAAGGGGAACACTCCAAAAACCAAGAAAACCGATATCGAAAGACCTAACGTTGCGTAAGTTACGGTTGCGGTCGAAGATTGCGGTGTTGATTGGTGTTCGCCCAAAAGAGGCTATTTTGTAAGCGGTCATGAGACACAATGCAGACCAGGTCATGAAGGACGCCGATCCCGATTTAATCGCAACGGAAGAGTTGCGCCGGAAACGTTCTAAATACGCGCTTCGATGGCTGTTGATAGTGTTCTGTCTTGCCGTATGGGCAGCGGTCGCCATCTTCTTCATTTGGTAAGACGTTCCTTCTCATTGCGGGCAAGCAACACCACGCCGACGGTTCTCCAAAGGATGCCGATATCGGTCCGCAGCGAACGTGTGTGATAGTAGTCGACGTCGAACTGCACGCGTTCCTCATAGGAGGTGTCGGCGCAGCGGCTGACTTGCCAGAGGCCGGTAACGCCCGGCTTCAGCGCCAGATAGCAATGCATCTGGGGTCCGTAGCGCTCGAGTTCGGCGCTGACGATCGGCCGCGGCCCGACCAAACTCATCTCGCCACGCAGCACATTGATGAGCTGCGGCAGCTCGTCGGCGCTGCTCATGCGAAGATATTTGCCGAGCCAGTGCACGCGCGGATCGTTCATCAGCTTTTGCGTCGCCAGCCATTCCTTCTTGCGCTCAGGCTCGCGTTCGAGCAGCTCGGCCAGACGCTGTTCAGAGTCCTTGCGCATAGAACGGAATTTCAGGCATGGGAACAGGCGGCCCTGATGGCCGACCCGCATATGGCGGTAGATGATGGGACGACCATCGACCAAAAGCAGGGCGATGGCGATCACCAGAAGCGCAGGCGCCAGAAACAGCAATCCCGTCGCCGAAAGCACGACGTCGACAATCCGCTTGGAGCGACTGCGCTTCGTCGTTCGTTTTAAATCAAGAGGCGATTGCTCATCATGAGCAAAGCCATCAAAAGCGGAAAGCATTTTCCAGACCCTCTCGACACTCCGAACTGTTATACGAAAGCTGCCAGTTGCCCCCAAACTTGACAATTGACCCTGAGGGTATTGCCCTAGTCCCATTGACGTAAGACCACGGGAGCACGACTAGGCAGCCGGATAATTCGGCTACCCGGCTAGCCGATTGGCGACTGCCCGGCGACTTTATGATGATCACCCGCCAGGGCGAGCGCGGGCATATCGCGCCCCTCGGCCCGCTCCAGAACCTGCCCGTAGAGTGCGATCAGCGCCTCCAGCCACGAGGCCGGCGTATGGGCAAGGCCGCTTGCGCGACGCAGGCAATTG
>JAGWJK010001034.1 GCA_028865845.1 Rhizobiaceae bacterium | reverse complement strand
GAGAGGAGCGCAGCCCCACGGTGCAGCGGCATCGCCGATGCGGACCTGCGATCCGGCACGGCCACGGCGCACGATGGCAATGTGATTGACGCGAATATTCCGTTGGACTGCGTCATAATCCTCGCCCGCCGGTGTCTGCCCTGCGGTGAAATCGAGATCGCAGACATAGCCGGCGGAAAGCTCCTGTTTACCGCTTTCGATGTCCTGGACGGCTGCCTCGTCGCTGACCATCAGCGGCACGCGAATGAAGATGCCCTCGCCGGCGATCTCATCCCCGGTTTGGCCGACCGCGTATTTTCTCCAGTTCTCCGACGTCACCATTTCCGGCGGATGATCATTTGTCACCGGGCGGTGAGTGGCGCTTTTCAGGGTGTCTTCCGAAAAGACCTCAGAGCCGGGCCGATAGATCCGAACGGTCCGCATCTCCGGTCTGCCGACTTCCGCGCCAAGATAATTCTGAATGCCGGTTCGGGCGATCCGAGCGTCGGCCACAAGATAGCCGTCCCCGGTCCGTCGCGTTCCCGCGACGGTGACAGTGTCTGTGAAATTCATGGCGTTAAGCCTCTTTGATGGAAATGGATTTTGGATCGGCGGTCGGTGCCGGCGACCGCTTGCTCGTTGCGGCAGATTTCAAAAATGGAGGCGGATCATCGCTGGAGTGGTCGGGATCGTCGAGCGTTGAAGGATCGGCGGCATGTTCCAACCCGCCGAATGCTTCGATTGCCGCTTCCAGGCCCGGCAGCACGCCGTCTTCGACAAGTGCGTTTGCAAGTGCCCGCGACAGCACCTCGCGTGGCAGGATCTCCTGCCCTGCAGACGAGCCGAGTAAGGCGCGAACGGCATCGGCTTTGGTTTTGAAGATATCGGCCTTCTCTTTTTCACTCATCTGTTCAAGCGGTACCCAGATGGCGTGGATATCCGGATCCCGGCTCCCAGTTGCCGATCGGATGAGGCATTCGTCGAGAAGCGCCATGGCTGGCGCCAATTCGAGCTCCTGCATGGCCTGGATACGGTCGTGATAGTTTTTCATGTCGCTGTCGCCAGTGGCGTTCAGGCCGGCCGGCGATTGCCCGAGCAGACGCGTCACCGGAATATCGGCAGCACCTGATACGATCTGCATGAACGCCATGAGAATATCGGTCAGACCGGCGAGCGGCGCACTTTTGCTGTCGTAGTCTTCCTCAGCATCGAGGATCAGCGTGCCGTTGATGCCCTTGATGGTGTTTGCCAGCGAATAGCGGCGCAGCACGGCATCTTCATAGGCCTGATTGCCGATATTGGCAGAGAATTGGGGTACCTTGATAACATCGATTTTCGCCTCGAAAACGAGGCTCGCGATGTTTGCGGCCGTGCTGTCGGCATTCTTGATGGCATCGAGCGTTGAGGTCAAAACGCTTTCGCCCCAGCCTGAGCAGGTGATCGGACCGAGATCATCATCCGGGGTCGTCGCGCCATTGAAAATCACCAGCCGCGAGGGGTGGATGCCGAGCTGCGTGCCGTTGGTGCCGGTCAAATTATAGGATTTCGGCTTGCCGTACCATTCGCTGGCGGGATCACGCTCGATTTCGCCGGCGGCAAGCTGGCGCCGTGTCAGCACGGTCAGATGTTTCAAACCGCCGTTGCCGATGCTCTTTGCCGTCAGCGGCAGCGAGGGATCGCTGTCGGTGGTCCCGATGAAGATCGCTGCCCCACCGAACAACCGGCCCTTCTTGGCGGCGTCGAGCACTTTGCTGCGCAGGCTCAAACGCCGCTCTTCGGTCTCGATCGCTTCGATCTGCTCGCTGTCGGCCTGCCAGCTTCGCCATTTGCGGCAGCTGTCGAGCACGGGGATATCGACGATCTTACGCGGCAGCCACGATCCGCGATAGGCGGCGATGATCTGCTCGTCGGTGAGAATGGGCTGCGTATAAAATACCGATGCGGCCTTGTTGCGTTCGGTTCCCATGCGAGACGCAAGGCTCACCAGCCCATCGCGAACCATCGAGAGTACATGTCCCATGGTATCATCCTTTCGGCGTTGATGTCGGAAAGGCCCGGTATCGGCCGGGTCTAAAAATTCTGGAAACTGAATGAAGAACCCAGCGCCAGCTCGTTCAGCGCGTCCGCGAATGCATCGACCTGATCGTCGAACTGCCCATTGGGAAAGGAGCAGATTTCATCGAGAAATCGCTCGTTCCAATCCCCACGCAGCAATTTGACATTGCCGGCCTCCGCCTGTGCCGCGGCGGGCTTGGCACGCGTTGTCTTGTCGCCGGTGACGGACAGCACTTGCAGCGGAAAACCGGCAAGCAGCTTGATCTTGGTTTCGGCGTCGGCTTTCCCCGCGGCGCCCGGATCCTGCGGCATGCGGATGACGACCATCAGCCCGTCCTGTGTCGCCGTATTCTTCAGATTGCGTTCGAC
>JAGWJK010001033.1 GCA_028865845.1 Rhizobiaceae bacterium | reverse complement strand
CGTTTCCGCATCGAGGTCATTTCGATCGCTGGGCTGCTCGCCGGCTACCTGCTGGGTTTATATCCGGCGGAGAGCGTGTTTTCCGGCTTCGCGAGCCCGATCGTCATCACCGTCGTTGAAATCCTGCTGATCGTGCAGGTGCTGGCGCGTGCGCAGCTCTTCGGCATGCTCGGCGACCGCCTCATCGCTGCCGACCCGCCGCCTTTCATCGTCATTGCCGCGCTGTCGGGACTGACGATGTTCATATCGATCTTCATGAACAATATCGGCGCCTATGCCATCGCGCTGCCGGTCGCCCTGCGCATCGCCGACGTAACCGCCATTCCGCGCCGGCAACTGCTGATCCCGATCTCCTTTGCCGCGCTGCTCGGCGGGCTGGTGTCGCTCATCGGCACGCCGGCGAACCTCCTTGTCAGCGATGCCCTGTTCAGGGCGAGCGGACAGGGCTTTCATTTCTTCGATTTTGCCTATGTCGGCTTGCCGGTCGCGATCATCGGCGTGCTCCTGATCGCGGCGACGGTTCTGCGCCTGTTTCCGCAGGCCGACGACATGGATGTGGCCGCTCCGCCTGAACGAATCGCCGGCCGGCGCATGATTGCGGAACGACGGGTGCCTCACGGGTCGCCGATGGTCGGGCAGCGCCTTGCGGATTGCCAGGCGGCGTTCGGCATCAAGCCTCATGCGCTCATCCGCAACAGCCGTTTCGTCTTCGGCTCGATCGAGGCGACGGCCATCGATGCCGGCGATATCGTGCTTGCCGAAGGGCTGGACGTGATTTTCGACGAGCTGTCGGCGAAGGGCGTCCTCGTGCTCGAATCCCACCGGGATATCTACGCGTCCGATGTGATCCGCAGCGAGGCGGTGGTCATGCCGGAAAGCACGCTCATCGGGTCGCGCATCCAGTCGCTGGAGGTTTTTCGCTCGCGCGGGGTTGCGATCACAGGGCTTTCCGCCCGCTCGCCGCGGATCGAAGGCCGCTTCGACGACCTTGCCATCTCGATCGGCGATATTCTCCGGCTCGAGGGGCCGAAGCATGCCATTGCCGAGGCGCTGGAGGAATGCGAGTGCCTGCCGCTGGCCGCCGCTCACGACCATGCGCCGCCGCTGCGCTCCTATTGGCCGCTGGTGATTTTTGCCTGCGGGGTGCTGACCGTCGCCTTCGGGCTGCTTCGGCCGGAAATCGCCTTTGCTGGCGTCATCCTGGCGATGGCGCTCCTCAATCACATCAATCTGCGTTCGGCCATTGCCGACCTCAACTGGCCGATCATCATCATGCTCGCGGCAATGATCCCGCTTGGCGCGGCGGTGGCCACCACGGGACTGGCCGAGATGCTCGCAGACGGGCTGGGAGCTCTGGTGCCGGTGGACCGCCCGCTTTTCGGTGTCGCGCTCACGCTGTTTTTGGGGATGGCGATCACGCCCTTCGTCAACAACGCCACCGTTGCCATCGTGCTGTCGCCGATCGGGCTGGCGCTCGCAGCCAGGGCCGGACAGTCCGCCAATGCCTATCTGATCGCGGTCGCGGCCGGGGCGTCGCTCGATTTCCTGACGCCGTTCGGCCACCACAATAATACGCTGACGATGAGCATCGGCAGCTATCGCTTCGCCGATTTCCTGCGTGCGGGCTGGCTGTTGAGTATCGTCAGCTACGTCCTCGCGCTCGTGCTCATCGACTGGTTCTGGATATGAAAGCCTTTCGGGGCATCAAAGACCGGCGATATCGCGTGGGATATGCGGCCCTGCGCTAAAATAGATTCCGATTCCCGCGCTTATGCGCTAAAGGGTCGGGTCATGAAGCGTCCGCCGGGGCGGATGCGTAAGACTGCTGGTGGACGCGTTGCGAATTCTTTCCGAAGCCCATTTTCCGGAACTGCCCAACTATTATCGCGGCAAGGTGCGCGAAAATTACGACTTGCCGGACGGCAGCCGCATCATCATCAGCACAGACAGGCTGAGCGCATTCGATCGCATCCTCACCTGCATTCCTTATAAGGGCCAGGTGCTGACGCAGACGGCACGCTATTGGTTCGAGGCGACCAAGGACATCTGCCCCAATCACGTCATCGACTATCCGGACCCGAATGTGGTCATTGGCAAGCGGCTGGACATCCTGCCGGTGGAAATCGTCGTGCGCGGCTATCTTGCCGGCACCACCGGCACATCCATTCTGACGCTCTATAAGAAGGGCGAGCGCATGATGTATGGCGTGACGCTGCCCGACGGCATGCGCGACAACCAGATCCTGCCGGAGCCGATCATCACGCCGACCAGCAAGGAATTCGACGGCGGCCACGACGAACCCCTGACGCCGGCCGAGATCGTCGAACGCGGGCTTTTGACGAAAGAGCAATGGCAGACGCTGTCGGACTATGCGCTCGCTCTGTTCGCCCGCGGCCAGGAGATG
>JAGWJK010001032.1 GCA_028865845.1 Rhizobiaceae bacterium | reverse complement strand
ACGGTTACTTGAATAGAGGTGTCGTCAGTTCGCCGCGTGTCCGGCGATGACCGGAACATCCGGTCGCAGATAGAAGACCAGTGCGCAGCAGATCAGACCGAAGCCCAACAGCGGTGCGGCGATCGAGGCCAAGCCGGCGGCGGCGAAGATGGTCAGCGTGGTGAGCGAGCGCAGCCGGGCGATCCGCCGTGTTCCCGGCGACATCTGCTCTGTAGGTGTCTGCGCCAGGACTTCGCGCTCGAACACGAGATAAGCCATGTTCACGCAGACGAAGATG
The DNA here is from genome assembly GCA_028865845.1 of Rhizobiaceae bacterium. Lineage (GTDB taxonomy): Bacteria > Pseudomonadota > Alphaproteobacteria > Rhizobiales > Rhizobiaceae > Rhizobium. The sequence continues at coordinate 2,132 of JAGWJK010001032.1, read as the reverse complement.
GTGGCGTAGATTGCGACCGGGGCGGCGGCCAGTTGCGTCCGCGCAATCCAGCTCGTCGCGAAAGGGACAAGCGCCACCACAAACAGGTGGGCAAAATTCACCCAGATCAGCCGTGTCGTCACGTTGCTCACAAACCGCAACAGATGATGATGGTTGATCCAGATGATCGCGATGAACAGATAGCTTACCGCATAACTCACGGCAGTCGGCCATAGCGGACCAAGTGCTGAGAAGGTTGGACTTTCCGGTGCTTTCAACTCCAGCACCATGACCGTGATGATCACCGCAATGACCGCGTCGGAAAAAGCGCCGAGGCGCTCAGCACTCGTCTTCTGATCCAGCATCGCGCCCTCCCTCGCTTAAGCGGCAATCGCGCCGCGCCGCGCATCGAGAATGATGTCAACGACGAGGTCGGGGGCCGTAACGCTGGGCGTGTGATCGACGGGGTAAGAACGCACCTGCGCCTTCATCCGCCCAGCCATGAAGCGCTGCGTTTCCGCGGCGATCATGTGGTCCTGCTCGGCGACAAGGAACCAGCTTGGCTGGCTCTTCCAGAGCGGCCGTCCGACCGGGGTGGAGATGCAGGGCACGGCGATCGGTCGTTGACCGGCCGCCAGCAGATCCTGCTCTTTGCGGGAGGCGTTCTGCGCAAAGGCCGCGACGAACGCGTCCTCAGGAAGCCAAACAAGCCCGTTGGCATCCGGTTCCAGTTTGGGAGCCTGCGGATGCGGCTCGGCCCGATAAAAGACATCGGCAACCGTTTCGCCCTCATCCGGGGCAAGGGCTGCGATGTAGACCAGCGACTTCACCTTGTCGCTGTCAGTCGCAGCGATGACAGCGCCAGCATAGGCATGACCGACAAGCACGACAGGTCCGTCGATCCGTTCCAGACTGCGGTCAAGCGCCGCAACATCGTCCGTGAAGGACGTCAGCGGCAGGGGTGCTGCGATCGCATTGATACCCCGTGCCTTCAGGCGGCTGATAACCTTGCTCCAACTCGACCCATCCGCCCATGCCCCATGGGCCAGTACCACGTTCACGTCGTTCGCTTGCATCTTCTTGCTCCTTTCTCGGTTCGATGGATTAGAGGCACAATTAGTAACCTCTTTAGTCGACTTAATCAGGTTACCTCTAGAAATCGTAACTTGTCAAGAGCCATCGAAGTGGTTATTTATGGATGGCAGAACGACAAGCATGAGAGATCGCCGAGATGTCCGTCACCCGCGCCCCCGCCATATTCATCGCCGATGCGCTCGGCCTGGATTTTTTGAATTCGATTGCCACGCCCGTCGACACCCCCATCGACTGGATCGATGACGGCGAAGGGCTTCTTGCCTGGCTGGCACAGGCTGATCTCGTTCCGGCAGAAACGCTCGATGCGCTGCGTAAACAAGCGATGCCGGGAGAATTAGACAGCGTCGCGGCTCAGGCGCGAAGCCTGCGCGAGTGGTTCAGGGGCTTTGTTCGGGAACGCAAAGGCAAGCCGCTCGCCGCAAAGGACATAGCCGCACTCGAACCGCTCAACCGCCTGCTCGAACGGGACGAAAAATTCGGCCGGCTCGTCAGTCGCGCCGACGGCGCAACTTCGGGATTGACGTTCGAGACGCCACGACGGTGGCGATCACCGGAATCGGTGCTTTTGCCGATCGGCGAAGCGATGGCCAAATTCGTTTGCGACGAGGATTTTTCGAACGTGAAGGCGTGCGAGGGTCCGGCCTGTACGCTGCTGTTTGCGGACCATACGAGAGGCCATGCCCGCCGATGGTGCAGCATGGCGATGTGCGGCAATCGAGCGAAACAGGCCGCCCATCGCAACCGGCTGAAGGCACAGCGCTAGGCTGTCTTCTCAAACGCCAGAATATGCCGTGGCCACGGATTTCGCCCCTCCTTGAGCCAGGTGAGCGTGTCGGCCCAGAAGCCGGCGGCGTGGCAGTCATGGAACAGATTGAAATGGCCGATCGTCTGGCGGCCATAGTCCGACGGGCGAAGCAGGACGACCGTGCGTGGCGATTGTGTGTAATAGGCGATGGCACGGCGGATTGCGGGCACAGTCCCGAGTGGATCGTCGGAGACCGCGACGGCAAGGATCGGAGCGGTCACCGCTGCCATCCGCGCAAGAACGACGGGTCTTT
>JAGWJK010000054.1 GCA_028865845.1 Rhizobiaceae bacterium | reverse complement strand
GATCGTGGTTTCGACCGTCAGCTCATCGCTCGGTTTCACTCCGAAGTCGATGTCGTCGCGAACGTCGCAGGCAATCCATCGGCCATCGACGACAGCGGTGATGGCGACGAAGCCCATTCCCGTGGTCTGAGTTATGACATCGAACATCGACGGCACGGACGCAATTGCCCGTATCGCATCGATATCCGCCTGGAATTTCTGTTCGATCATGCTGCTCATGTTGAGCCTCTTAAATCACGTAAACGCTGAAATCCCAAGTCTTTGCACGCGGTCTCCGTCAATTGGCTCGACGTGGGCGAGGGTGGACATCCTTCAACCCACGATCAGCGCGGTCGTTTGCTTCTTCCTGCAGCCTATCGATCAAATGGATGCATCCTTTTCCATCCCCATGCGTTTTCAGAGCGACAATGGAAAACCATATCGTCAAACGCATAGGGGAAACCAAGATGAGCGAGAACGAACGGGCAGGATTCGACACCAATGCGGATCTGCAGGAACATCTTGCGGAGCTCGAAGCCGATGCGCAGGCAGCCGATGCTTCATTGTCGTCGGTGACAGAAATCACGCCTGCCCAAGCGCGCATGCAAAGACTTCAGGACGATATTACTCAGCTTCGCGAGGAGATCGATGGTCTGCGCGTGCGTTTAACCCTCATCAGGCAGCAGACGGGGACGGTGGTGCGGTCGAACCTGCAATGGGCCGACGACAGCGCACACGACCAACTCGGCGCCTATCCGTGGGCGAAGCTCGCCGGTGCCATGGCGGTGACGTTCGTTGCCGCGCGCGTACTTCGTCATCTGCCGATGGGAGCAATTGCAAGCGCAGCACTACCCCTCGTCATGACCCGCTTCGACGACGATAGGTATCGCCAGTAGAAGATGACCTCGAAATACACCGGGTGATAGTTGGGGAAGGGTGTAACGAAACAAATTTGTCGTTTGTCGAGAAGTAACAAACGAAAATTGCGCAGATCATAAAAAATCTGCCTCAGTCTTTCCTTAACGACAATCCAGTATAGTCAGGAAAAGGTCAGCCGCGGCGCTCGTCGAGAACCAGCAGCCCAGGATGGAGTGCAGCATGCAACGCGGTGGCAGCGTTACGCCCTTTGCTCGAAGATCGGACGTCTCCGCAGAGGAGAGAGCCGCGCTTTTTGATTACGCCTTTGAAGCGTCGCCGATCGGAGTGGCGCTCGTCGATACTTTGGGAATCATCGTCAAGGCGAATACCGGATTCGGAAAGATGCTCGGGCGAAGCCAGCAGGAGCTTACGGGAACGCCCTTCAGCGAGATCACCTATCCCGAAGATCTGCACGCCGATCTCGAACTCTTCCAGGAAATACTGTCGGGTCGTCGTGACGGCTACAAGCTCGACAAACGCTACGTTCGTTCGGACGGGAAAATCGTCGAGACGTCGCTGACGGTAATTGCGATGCGCAACTCATCCGGCGAAGTGGTGCGATTCCTCTCGCAGATTGAGGACGTTACGGAAAAACGGCGAGCCGAGCGCGAATTGGCGGAACGCGCCGCGCAGCTCGAACTTGCGATGGAAGCCGTTCGCGGCGGGTTCTGGAATATGGATATCCCGACACAACGCTTCGAGACGTCGGATCGCCTGGCACAATTCATCGGCGGCCCGGAAGCCGCCAGAATGGACCTTGAAGCCTATGCCGCCAAGGTCAACGCAGAAGATTATGCTGCCGCGGATCTCACGCCGCTGCTCAATGGCAGCATCGATCGTTCGGTGGCGGAATACCGGCTGATGACGGTCGAGGGGGAGCGGTGGATGCGTTGCGACCGCCGGCTGCTCCGCGACGAGGCGGGGCGCCCGCTGCGGATCGTTGGTGTCGTCATCGATTATACCGAGGAGCATGCGCATCTGATGCGCCTGGAGACGAAGGCCAACACCGACGTCTTGACCGGCCTTCTCAATCGCCGTGGCCTCTACAAGCGGTTCAGCAGCCAGGTCTATCGCGACGGCTGCGCCCTGCTTCTGGTTGATCTCGATGGGTTCAAGGCCGTGAACGACCAGCTTGGCCACAGCGCCGGCGATGCCGTGCTGATCGAGACGGCTCTGCGGCTTCGAAGCGTGGTGCGGGACGGAGACGCCGTGTCGCGCCTGGGCGGCGACGAATTCGTCGTTCTGATCAACGGCAGCAAGCAGGCGGCCGAGGACATTGCTCAGCGGGTCCTCCTGGAACTGTCCGTGCCGATCGAAATGAAGGAAGGCTTCGTTCTCGCGCAGGGAAGCGTCGGCGGTGCATGGTCATCGGCCAAACCGGCCAATATCGATCTATTGATCGCCTGCGCGGATGCCGGCCTCTATGAAGCCAAGGCGAGAGGCAAAAACACGTCGAGCGTGAACCAACTCGAAGCCTGATTCCGGTCGGTCCGCCAACTCCTTAGTAGGGGGTCGGCTCCAGACTCCGCTGGCGCTTTGCAGCCGACGTCCACCAGGCCAGATCTTCCGCAAAGGGTGTGAATTTCGCTTTCAGCAACCTTGCGGTCTTGCCAGCGGGATTGCCTTCTTCGTCAAAGGCTTCGCCGATATTGCCGACAGTCAGCGTGCTTGAAATCGGCACCATTCCCATTTCCGAAATCGACAATCTCCAGGCGGAACTCGACCTCGCTCCCGCAATCCGGCCCGCGGAATAGCTGGCGATCGCAGCAGGCCGCCAGAACCATTCCTCGAGAAAATGATCGGTCAGGTTCTTGAGACCTGGCTGCACGCCCCAGTTATATTCTCCGACGACAAAGACGAAGGCATCGGCCTCGCGGATTTTTCCCGCCAGCTGCTCCATCGCCGGCGGTGCGGTCCCAGGCGCGAATTCCTTGTACATCCTGTCGAGCATCGGCAACCCGACTTCACGCGCATCGATAAGCTCGGCATTGTCCCCGCGCGCCAGCATTTCGTGGACAATATAGTTCGCGAGCGAAATGCCTTTACGATCCGAACGGTAAGATCCGTAGAACACCAAAATCTTCGAAGACATGATCTGCTCCCGGCAGCCCGCGCGAAGGGCCATTGTGTCCCGCGTCCCAGAGAGTGGAGTGTATCTCCATCGCCCCTGCTTTCAAGTATTGGCAGAAAGAAGAGAGCGCTTAGAGATCCACGGACAGGGGCTGCAGATCATGCGCCATATAGCGGCGTCCGGCAGGAACCATTGCTGACAAGGGGAGTTTTACTGGTTCGACATGCCGGTGTGACGGCCCGACACAAGCCAAGAATGGAGGAAGAGACGATGAATGAGGAAAGCGATAACGAGGTGCGCCGCCGCGCCTATGAGATATGGCAGGCGGAGGGCGAGCCGCAGGGTGAGGAGTTGCGGCATTGGTTCCAGGCTTCCGAGGAAATGGGAAAGAAGGGCGAAGAGACAACGCCTCCGCAAGATGGAGAGACCGCCGCGACAGTTGATAGCGACCCCAATTCCGCAATCAAGAAAGAACGAGCAAAAGAGCGCGAAGGCGAACAAGGCTCATCAGTAAACAACGGCGCTCCCAAGCAGGCTGCCGAATAGACGATCCTATCGGCGGCTGGCCCCTTGCTTTCGCCGGCGCGCCATGGTGCGCGCCCACACGAATGAAGGGCCTACATTGAACAGGAGATTGATCGATGAATTCCACCGTCAAAGAGCCCGCCAGAAACCTGACCGCCTTTTTCGATCGGCGTTCCGATGCGGAGCATGCGATCGACAAGCTGATCGATGCCGGCATTTCGAACGATGCGATCAACATAACGCCCGGAAACGAAAGCGATCAGCCGGAGAAAGGGCACCTTGATTTCCTGGATATATTATCTCGATCCTTCTACTTCTCTGACGAAGAGCGCGGACTTTATGCCGAAGGCTTGCGACGCGGCGGCTATCTCCTGACGGTCCGCGAGACCAGCCAGGAACAGCACGACAAGGCGCTGAAGATCCTCGCTGAAAACGGCAGCATCGATCTCGATGAGCGAGCGGAGGATTGGCGTAAGGACGGGTGGATTGGAAACGCCGGCTGAGCGACGATTCGCGCGGAAACGTATCGCCGGACATGCAGCGATACGTCTGGTGCCTCCGCCTTGACACGGTGTCGGCGGAGGCAGTTGATCAGTCTCGTATCCGATGATGTGGATGCAGGATAACGCGATCGCCGGCTCTTCAAGAAAATGGATCTGTGACGACTTCAATCCCTGGAAATCCCGCCGGGATTATCCCATTTGATGCTCACCACCCGTTTCGATGACTGATGCGCCGACCTCCTCAGGTCTGGCAGCGTTTGTCGTCCGGGCGAAGAAAGGGCGCTCCCCGAAAGGGTCGAGCGCCCTTTTGTTTCGGGCAAGCGGAAATTGGTCTCTCAAGTCGTCGGCATTGCCGCTTCACGCCTCGCGGGTTGCGTCGGGTTGAGGCGGCTGGAATAGCATGGTGGCGGCCGCACCGCCTTCGGGCAGGTTAGCGATGCGCAGCGTGCCGCCGTGTGCGGCCATGGTTTCCTCGACGATCGAGAGTCCAAGCCCGAGCCCGTCGGCGCGGCTGCTCGCCAGCTTCGGCTTTGCCCCCGATGGCTCCAGCCGCCAGGATGGATATCCGGGACCGGCATCGGCGACGGTAATGCCGTGTCGAAAGACGGATATGGTGATCAGGGCGGAGGCGGGACTATGGTTCAGCGCATTCTCAACGAGATTCCGTAGTGCCCTGAAAATGAAATCGAATGCACCGTTGACTATGATGACTTCGGACGCGCATTCCACCTCTATGTCGCGGCCTTTCTCGATGATCACCGGCGCCAGGAAGGTGGCGACCTGACGGCTGAGTTGGCAGAGATCGACCCGGTCGCTCTTTTCGAAATGCAGCCCGCCGATGCGAACGTGGTCGATCAATTGGCTGACCACACGTTCTATGCCGTTGAAATCCTCCTCGATTTCGCGCGTGACGCTGTCCTGTGACAGCGACAGCCGCGCCCTGATGATTGCAAGCGGCGTCCGGATTTCGTGAGCGATATGGCCGGAGAATTGCTCCAGCGACAGGAAGCCCGATTGCAGTCGGTCGAGCGCCTCGTTGACGGCTTTCACCATCGCCAGCACATCCTCCGGCATTCCTTCCTCGGTCAACCGCGTCGCGATGCTGGAAGGTCCGATCTCGCGCGCCTGCTGCGCTGCAAGGCCAAGCGGCCTGAGTGCCAGTTTCAAGACGACGATGTTGACAATCAGCAGGAGGATGACGAAGGGGATCCATATCCAGGCGATGTCGTTCACGAACTCTTCCAGCACGGTATCGAAGATCACGTGCTCGCGCGGAAAGGCGATCTGGATAAACTGCGGCGGATTGGCATCGGAAAGCCGCATCGAAATGCCGAAGAACGGTTCGATCTTGTTGTGCCGGGGAAGTAGAAAATACTGAATTTTCTTCTCAGCGACAGGCACCAGGGCCTGGGTCAGATCGTCCGAGCTGATAACGACGTCGCCGCTGTTCGTCAGAACCGCGAACTCACCATGCAGCTCTTTTATCCGCGCCTTCAAAGCCGTGGCGCGATCGCCGGAAAGGGTCGGGTCGGATAGGAATTCGCGCTGCATGTCCCTTGCGAAGGTCGAGAGCGTTTCCTCGCGAAAGGCGGCGTTGCTGGCCTGGAACCGCAGATAAAGGAAAATGCCGCCGGCGCAGATCGCAACGAAGGCGACGACGGACATGGAAATCACCAGCCGTCCGAAAAGTGTCAGGCGGCGCGGCTTCACGAGCGTTTCTCCGCCAGCATATAGCCGATGCCGCGCATGTTGTGGATGTCGACCGCAGCACCCGCAGCCTGAAGCTTCTTGCGGAGCCGATGGATCAACACTTCGACGGCATTCGAACTCAATTCCTCGCCGAAACCGTAAATCGACTCCTCCATCTCGATCTTGGAGAAAACGCGATTGGGGCGCCGCAGAAACAATTCCAGCGCGGCAAATTCGCGGCGGCTCAATTGCAATTCCGTCTCTTCCACTTTCGCCACGTGCTGCGACAGATCCAGCCTGACATTGCTCTCGCTGAGGATGGTGTCGTGACGCAACGCCGGGCGCCGCATCAGGACACGGATGCGCGAGATCAGAACGCCCATCACGAAGGGCTTGCTCATGTAATCGTCGGCGCCGCTGTCGAGCGCGTCGATGATGGAGCTCGGAGCATCGCGGGCGGTCAGGACCAGGATCGGTGTCGATGGCGAGCGACGTCGGGCGGGCTCGAGAAGCGACAGGCCGTCGCGATCCGGCAGCCCGAGATCGAGGATGATCGCGTCGTAGCTGACCGCCGCGATCGCGTCCTCGGCATCCTGCGCCGTGCCGACGCGATCGACCGCAAAGCCATGCGAACGCATCGCTTCGCTCGTTACCGCTGCGAGTTTGGCGTTGTCCTCGACGAGAAGTATGCGCATGGGCCGACCCGAATCTGCTGGCGATCATCGACAGAATTGCCGTGATCGACGTGAAAATCGCTTCCTTCTTGTCGAATTCGAGGCGCCCGGCGTCCCGCTGGACGGTAGCGCGCTTTTTCAGCCGTTATCTCAAGCCGGTCGCACTATTCGCTATATGTCACTTTTTTGACGGGATCCTGTAAGTCGCCTGTAAGCCAGCTCGAACAATGTCCGCTGTAATGCGCGCAACTGCGCCGCGCTGTCATTTGAACGGGCATGGAAATGAACGACCGCGATATCAACGATCTGTCTCTGAAAATCTATCTCATCAACCTCGATCGGGCGACCGAGCGGCTAATAAGCATGCAGGAGAAGCTTGCCGCCGTCAGGTTGCCTTTCGAGCGCGTGTCTGCCGTGGACGGCGCCACCCTTATCTTCCCGAATACCGAGTTCAGCGAGCGCGCATTCCGGCTTTTGCACGGAAGACGCAGGAACCCGGCCGAGGTCGGCTGCTATCTCAGCCATATCGACTGCGCAAAGCGGTTGCTGGCATCGAAGGCCGAATTCGCGCTGATCCTCGAAGATGATCTCGAATTTCCTGCCGATATGGAGCAGATCGTGCGCACGGCGATCGCTTCCAAGGCCGATTGGGACATCCTGCGTCTCTCGACGGTCAACCGCGGCCGGAAATATCCCTTTGCAAAGCTGACGCCTCAACGATCGCTTGCGATTGCGCTGACAAGAGAGAAGGGGTCCGGCGCCTATCTCATCAATCGTCGTGCAGCCACATGGTTCGTCGAAGAGCTGATGCCGATGCGTCTGCCCTTCGATCTGGCCTTCGATCTCGAACATCTTGCTGGCTTGAAGGCCGCCTTTGTCCATCCGGTGCCGGTCCGCCAGGACATCGGTCTGCCGTCGCAGATACAGGGCAAGCGCCGCAGCTATCATCTGCCGCGATGGAAATATCCGACCGTTCAGCCCTACCGCGCCTGGCTTGAGGCGTCGCGTTTCGCCTGCCGGCTGACGCGTTTGCTGACGTCCGTCGTTGAAGCCCGGTTCGCGCCCGACAGCCGGAAGGCCCCGCATCGGGAGATTGCCGGGCCGTTGTCCGTGATGAGCGATCAAGGAGGTGACTGATCCATGGCGATTCCCTTTCCCAACATCGGTATCTACGTGATCAATCTCGACCGATGCGTCGAGCGATGGAGCGCTATTCGCTCGCAGGCGCGCAGATATGGGATTCCCATCATTCGCGTACCGGCGATCGATGGCCGTGAAATCGCCCCGGAAGATTATGTCGACGTCGACCGCATGAGTTTTCTGAGACATGGCGGGCGGCAGCTGCTGCCAGGTGAATATGGTTGTTACCGTAGCCATCTGCGGGCGATCTCGACCTTCCTTGGAAGCTCTTTCGACGCTGCCATCATCATGGAAGACGATGTCGAGATGGCGTGCGACCTCGTCGAGAGGGCATCGCAAATTATCGATGCCGTCGACGAGGCTGACGTTATCAAGCTGTTCAATCACAGGAGCCGCGCCTTCCGCAGAGCGGCGACGACGGCACTTGGAGATGAGGTCGGCCGCTGCCTGCACGGCCCGCAGGGGTCCGCCGCCTGCTATGCGGTCACGCGACGCGGTGCGCAAAGGATAGCGACGTCTATGAAAACGATGACCTATCCGTTCGATGCTGCCCTGGAACGCGGCTGGTTTCATGGTGCGAACGTCTTCACCGTGCGCCAGAATCTCGTCAACCTCGGTCCTTTCAGCAAGATCACCCAGATCGCGACAAGGGATGACTACAGAGCCATCAAGACCAATGGTTTGAAACGCTTGCCGACGCATCTTCTCAGAATGCTCGATTTCTCGCGGCGTGTTAAATACGCGCTTGTGGGCTGAAGAGTTCAAGACAGCTGGCTGGCGATCGTGTCAGCCAGCCACGCCATCGAATTTGCCCCAGTAATCATTGACATCGACAGACCGGTCTTGCCGCCGCACGCCTTGTTCGGTTGGAAATCTACACGTCTGAACGCTCGTTCGAGGCATGCCTTAAAAATGCCGCGGGCCGAAGACATGGCGATTGAGGGATATTTCCGCCTGCCTCCAGAACAGATCGAGGTCACCTGTGCGTGTTTTGCTTGTCGAAGACGATCACATTCTTGGCTCGTCTTTGAAGAAGGCCTTGGAAAAGCACGCTTACGGCGTCGATTGGCTGCGCGATGGCGAATCCGGGCTTTCAGCCGCCGAGGATTCGCATTTCGCGGCCGTCATCCTCGATATCAATCTGCCGTTGCTCAACGGCATCGACGTCCTCAAGGGCATCCGGCAAAAGGGCAATCGTGTGCCTGTCCTGCTGCTGACCGCGCTCGATGCCGTGCGCCAGAAGGTCGAAGGCCTGGACGAGGGCGCCGACGACTACATGGTCAAACCCTTCGATCTCGATGAGCTGCTTGCCCGGTTGAGGGCATTGATCCGCCGGCGGGAAGGGCGGATGGAAACGGTGATCCGATGTGGCGATGTCGAGGTCGATCCCGCCGCCATGGTCGTGCGGCGCGACGGCACGCAGGTCCATACCACCGCGAAGGAATTTCATCTGCTGAAGCTGCTGATGGAACGCAGCGGCCGCTATGTGACGAAGAGCGATATCGAATACGCGCTCTACGATGCCAACAGTGCGGTGGAGAGCAACACGACCGAGGTGACCATCTATAATCTGCGCAAGAAGCTCGGCGCCGATCTCATAAAATCCATTCGCGGCGTCGGCTATATGATCGAGCGATGAACAAGTCGACGCTGACACGCAAGCTGTTCCTTCGCATCGCACCGGTGGTGGTCATAACCATAGGTGTCGTCGCGGTCTTCGCCTTCAATAGCGCGACGCGCGAAATCAACAATATCTACGATGCCCAGTTGATCGATGACGGCAACGTGCTTTGGGCGTTGCTGCGGCGCCCCCTTGAACGCGCACCCGAGGGAGGAAAGGCGCGCGAGGTTCCCGACATCGATTTCACCATGGACAATCAGCTGGCGTTCAACGAGGACGCCGATGATTATGCCGATGCCCATATGTTCCGCGGCTGGGTCGATGGACATATCGTCGTCTATAGCAGCACGGCTTTTCCCGCCGAGGTGCCGCAGCAGAAGGCGGGCTTCAGCACGATCACGTATCAGGGGGTCGCCTGGCGGGTCTATTCCCTGCCGATACCGGATACGACGATTGTCATGGAGGTGGGCGAGAAGATCGCGCTGAGACAGCAGCTCGTTTCCAACATCCTTTTGAACCTGTTCTTTCCGCTGCTGATTCTGGTTCCGATCATCGGCTTCCTCATCTGGCTCGGCATCAGCAGCGGCCTCAGCGCGATTCACGGCCTGGTGGGCGATATCCGCAGCCGCTCGCCGGATGATCTTTCCGTCATTCCGGTCGAGGAATTGCCGAGAGACCTGTTGCCGCTCGGCAATTCCGTCAACCAGCTTCTCGACAAGCTCGGCCGCTCGCTGACGCTCGAACGGCGGTTTTCCGATCTTGCCGCCCATCAGCTTAGGACGCCACAGGCCGGCGTGAAGCTGTTGCTGCAAATGCTCCAGAAGGCCGACAGCGAAAAGGAGCGGCAGGCGATCGTCGATGATCTCGTCGCCAGCAATGATCGTGCCATGCATCTGATCGAGCAGTTGCTCAGACTCGCGCGCGTCAGTCACCACCCGCTGACGCTTGCCCCGGTTTCGCTCTATCACGTCGCCGCCTCCGTGCTCGCCGAATTCGGCAATGTCATCAACGACCGTCATCTGGACGTCTCGCTCGAGGGAGACGAACAGGCGGAAGTGAAGACCGACGAACAACTGCTGCGCATGATGATCACCAACCTCATGGACAACGCCATCAAATACACGCCCGGCGGCGGCAAGATCGAGGTCAAGATCGCATCCGAGACGGGGTTCTGGTTGCTGTCGATCAGCGATAACGGACCGGGCATTCCTGCGGACAAACGCGAAGCGGTTTTCCAGCGCTTCTATAGGATCGATCGGCTGCAGACCGAGGGCGCCGGTCTTGGTCTCGCCATCGTTGCCGATATCGCTGATCGCCTGCAGACAAGCATAGAATTGTCCGATCCGCAGTGGAACAAAGGCCTGCGGATCGACCTGCGTTTCGCCAAAGTGTCAGCCGACTGAGCCGAAAACACGTCACTATATAACGATAAAGTGATTTAAAACAATTTGTTATGATGGTTTGTACAAGCCGGTTCGGCGAAATGCCCTACCGTTGAGCTATTTTTCATTTTCGCGTCATCTCCACATCATCCTGACCTCATAGGCAGTTGTTAAGCACCTCGACACCATCTGGTTGAGGAGTGTTTCATGCAGATATTTTGTGATTTCGACGGGACGATTTCCGTCGAGGACGCAACGGATCTGGTGCTTTCGCGCTTCGCCGACCCGAAATGGGAAGACATCGAGGCGCAATGGAAGCAGGGGCTGATCGGTTCGGCCGAATGCATGCGCCAGCAGATCGCGCTGATAAACGCGACCAAGCGGGATCTCGATTCTTTCCTCGACACTGTTTCGATCGATCCCGGCTTTCGCGATTTCCTGTTCTTCTGCGAGGACAGGAAAATTCCGATGACGATCGTCAGCGACGGCGTCGACTATTTTATCCGCCGCATCCTCGCGCGCCACGGCATCCATGGCTTGCCGATCATCTCCAACACCTTGACCTGCCACACCGTTGCCGGCCGGGACGTCTATACCTTGTTGTCGCCGTTTCGCGAGCGCGACTGCTTTTCCGGTGCCGGCGTCTGCAAATGCCAGGTGGTCCGCGATGTCGGGCAGCAGATCTATATCGGTGATGGCCGCAGCGATTTCTGTGTCTCCGACAAGGTCGACATCGTTCTCGCGAAGAGCAAGCTTGCCGAATATTGCCTGGGCCAGGGCATTCCTTTCAGCCGTTTCCATGACTTCACCGACCTTCTTCCGACCCTGAAGGCGATGCTGCACGACATGCCGCGGCCGCTCCGCGCAGCGAAATATCCCACGATTGCATGACAGAGACGAAAGGCATCCGATGAGAACCAACCTTGTAGAAATCATTGACGAGGAAAACCTGGTCGAAGCCAGGAGCGAGGCCGAATTGCGCCTCCTTGAGGAGACCTATTGCTCGCATGGCGACACGGTTCACTATGCCACCGAGCCGAAGTTCTTCGAGGAATGCGAGGGCTCCTACGTCTATG
>JAGWJK010001031.1 GCA_028865845.1 Rhizobiaceae bacterium | reverse complement strand
GCTGCCGCACACCAAATACGCCCTGCCGGCCTATTACATCGTCGCCCCGGCCGAGGCATCCTCGAACCTTGCCCGTTATGACGGCGTGCGCTACGGGCTGCGCGTCGACGGCAAGGATATTGCCGATATGTACGAAAAGACCCGCGCCGCTGGCTTCGGTAACGAAGTCAAGCGCCGTATCATGATCGGCACTTACGTGCTGTCAGCCGGCTATTACGACGCCTACTACCTGCGCGCCCAGAAGGTCCGCACGCTCATCAAACGTGACTTCGAGCTTGCATTCCATGCCGGTGTCGACGCCATCCTGACGCCCGCCACGCCGTCCTCGGCCTTCGGCATTGCCGACGAGAACCTCGCTTCCGATCCGGTGAAGATGTACCTCAACGACATCTTCACGGTGACGGTCAACATGGCCGGCCTGCCGGGCATCGCCGTTCCTGCCGGCCTCGACCAGAAGGGCCTGCCGCTCGGCCTGCAGCTCATCGGCAAGCCTTTCGACGAAGAAACGCTGTTCCGCACCGCCCACGTCATCGAACAGGCCGCCGGCAAGTTCACGCCGGCGAAGTGGTGGTAAGCACTCCTTTTCTTCGCCCGTGACCGCCGCCGATCATGACATGGTCGGCACGGTCGGGTTTGCCGCCTGGCTCAGCGGCGATGCGCTGGATGCGAGCTTCAAGATCCCCGAGTATCATCGCGGCGGCCCGCCGCGAATTCTTTGCCTATGCAGCCGCCGCCAAAGGCGACGTCGTCGTTACGGAGATCGATCAGCGTGTGGTCGGCTGGATCGCACGCGAACATCAGCGGATCATATTTCCGACCTTTGGGTGGATCCGGCGTTTCACGGCAGTGGCCTCGGTTCGCGGCTTATGAAGCACGTCCTTGCGGAGATGGACCGAGACGCCATCGAATATCGAAAATTCATACGCTTGCCGCCAATTCACGCGCAATTCTTCTGCATCAAAAACATGATTTCAAGCTCGTCTGGCAAGGCGAGGAATTCGACTATGCACTCCGCGTCCATCTGACGAAAGTGCATCTTGAGTGCATGCGCTCTGGCTTGAGATAGCGTCCGCCATCGATTAATTCGTGTTAAAATTGCAACAATATGCCCGTGTTGGCGATTTTTGCACGCACATAACTTGAAATGATTCTAAACTGGCGCTATACGCGCACTCCCGGTCGTCGTGCCGATACGAGCGTTGATGGTTGGAGTTCCAAAGCTCCTCCCGTGCAGACGGTTTTCCGTTCTGTATACGAATGCCGTGTTGGAGACGGGGAAGGCTATTGGAGTATAGCTCAGTGGAAGAGCACCGGACGTTCGTCCGGAGGTCGTGGGTTCGAATCCCGCTACACCAGCCAAATGGATAGCTCAGTTGGGTAGAGCATCAGACTGATAATCTGACGGTCAAAGGTTCGAATCCTTTTCCACCAGCTGGTCGGAAGGCCAGCAACAGCCCGCGAAGCTGTTTTCCAATGACGGTCCGGTGACCGGAATGCGCAAATCCAGATATCCGTGCGATCCCAAGGGATTGCCCGGGAAGATGGATGCGCGCCAGGGCCACGTGCCCGATTGCCGATGAAGGTTTAGCCGTGATCGAGCCACCGAGGAGGATTTTCCTCCAAGATCGCTCGCGCACCGTGAAGCCCGCTCGCCGCGATCCGCCCGTTGTACTGCCACCGGTCTTCGGGTCTCGATGACCGCATATGAAATGAAACACGAAAGGAACATCGGTTCATGACGTAACGCATGCCGAAGGAGTAGGAACAATGATGGAATTTCTCGATAAGATCTTGGGACGCAAGCGCGTCCTCGTAAAGGAAAACGAACGTCTGGTTGCCCTGCACAAGGGGACGGTCCTCGGCATTTTCGGGCCGGGGCTGCAAGTATTGCCGAACCGACGCAATAGCCTCGACGTTTCCCGTTTCGATCTGACCAACCCGATTTTCACGTCGGTCTACGAGAAGGCATTGTTCGAGAAGCTCCCGGACGTTGCCGAGCATCATTTGACGGTGTTCCGTACCGACGTCGGCGAAGTTGTCGTTATCGAACGTGATGGCGCAATTTACGCCATTCTTCGTCCGAGCCAGAAGCTTGTAGTCTGGACGGAGGCGGGTCCGTGGAAGGAAACGCGGATCGATGCTGCGCGCGAACTGGCGGTCGATCCGATTCTGGCGCGACGCCTTGTTCTTGCACGGAAGGTTGAGTCCGTGGTGAACCAGGCCGTGCTTGAAGGGCAGGTGGGCTTGCTCTTCGTCGACGGCAGCTACATGCGGATGCTTGAGCCGGGAACACATTCCTTCTGGAACATCGGCAAGGCGCTGCAGGTCAAGATCGTTGATCTCAAGCGTCAGTCGCTCGATGTTGCCGGGCAGGAATTGCTGACGAAGGATCGCGTGACGATCCGTGTCAACA
>JAGWJK010001030.1 GCA_028865845.1 Rhizobiaceae bacterium | reverse complement strand
GAGCTTGCCGGCGGCGTCATCACCCGCCCAGCTTTCGATTTTCCTGGCGGTCGACGCTTTCATTTCCGCGAGCCGGGCGGATGCGAGATGGCCGTCTGGGTTTCGGTGCCATAGGTCGACGGGATTGCTGCGCGGTATTCACCGTTTGTTAATGCCGGGAAAAGTTCTGCCGCATAATTTCAACGAATGGGCGAATTTGTCGCTGCCAATGTACTCGACAAAATTGGGTTGAGTCTGTGATGCTCCATCTATCGCGGACCTGAGTCTGTTATTCCAGAGTCGGGTTCGGGATCGACACGATATCGGGTGGGGGCATATCAAGACATGGCGCTCGCAGAGCAGGCCGATCCGTTCGGCAGCAAGTATACCTATCACCGCGCATCGTTCACCGGCACCGCCGGGGAGTATTTCGGGATCTGGATCGTCAATATATTGCTGACGATCGTTACCTTCGGCATTTATTCCGCCTGGGCCAAGGTGCGTCGAAACCGCTATTTTTACGGCAATACGGTCATGCTCGGCGAGACATTCGAATATCACGCCAGGGGCAAGCAGATTCTCATTGGCCGGCTGATCGTCTTCGGCTTTTTCGCCGCGCTGAATATATTGACCCATGTCGCGCCTTTGTTGGTGCTGATCCTGTGGCTCGTCATGGCTATCGCTCTGCCGTGGATGATGATGCGCAGCCTGCGCTTCAATGCGCGCGTGACCAGCTATCGCAATGTCCGTTTCGATTTCGTCGGGACGTATGGCGGTGCATGCAAGGCGCTCTATCTGGGCGGCCTGATCACCGTCATATCCCTGGGGTTTCTTTCACCCTTCGCGACCCGTTGGTTCCATCGCTATATTTTTAACAACTTGCGCTACGGCGACAGGCCATTTTCGACCGAGCCGCGCTTGGGAGCGATCTATAAAGTCTTTGCAGTCGCCGTGGCGATTGGCGTGATTGGCGTGTTGATCTTGGGGTTTGTGTTCGCGACCATCGCTTTTGAAGCGGTTGGTCCGGCCGACAGCAAGACCGCCAGTGCCGCCGCAGGATATGCCGGGCTCGTTGCGACCTTGATCATCTATCTGCTCGTCGGTCTCTATTACAGAGCCGCCATCCGCAATATCATCTGGTCTGCAGCGATGGTCGATGGCCGGCATGCGCTATGGAGTGATCTTGGCCGCCGCCGATATGCGTGGATCGCGATCTCCAACGTCGTCATTTCCATCATAACGCTTGGCCTGATGCGGCCGTGGGCTGCGGTGCGCCTGCAGCGTTATGTGGTTCAGCATACCGCGATCAACATCGATGGCGATATCGGCTTGGTGACCGACCAGATCCGCTCCATCGGCGGCGTAATCAGCGCCGAATATTTCGATGCGGATGGGTTCGACTTTGGCTTCTGAGCAGATAGTCGTTGCAACGGGCGTCTGGCACCCACCGCATTCGAGCAGGCAGGTTCCCGCTCGGCTCGTCGATATCGATGGCGTGATCACCATACTTTCCGACGAAGAGGAAGATAAGGACAGGCGCCTTAGCTGGGGTATTCGCTCGGATGTCGAGATCAGTCCGCGGGTCGGCTCCGTGCCTCGGCGCATTACCTTCGGCAACGAATCCGTCTTTGCGACGCGCGACAACGATGCGATCGACTCCTATCTGAACAGCCGGGGCGAGAAGCGCAGTGGCTTCGTGCACCGGCTGGAGATTGTCCGGCCGCGCATGATCGCCTTTGCCCTGGCCATCATGGTGCTCGCCTCGGCCGTCTATCACTTTGCGTTGCCGGCGCTGGTGGAGGTTGCGGTCCTGGTAACGCCGCCGGTCGTGCCGGAACTCATGTCGGCGGCCACGCTGAAGACGATGGATCAGGTGGCCCTCTCTCCAAGCAAGCTGTCCGAAGACCAGCGCCGCGCGATTATGCAGAGTTTTGCGAAGCTCGCAGCTCATGCGGAGGGTGGTGCTGAACATTACAAGCTGAATTTCCGCTCCGGCGGCATCATCGGCCCGAATGCCTTCGCGCTGCCGGATGGCAATCTCGTGTTGACCGACGAGCTGGTGACGCTTGCCGGCGGCGATACCGAAATGATCACCGCGGTGCTTGGCCACGAGATCGGCCATGTCGAATATAAGCATAGCTTGCGCCAGCTTTATCGCGCTGCCGGTTTTGCCGGTCTTGTCATGCTGATTGCCGGCGATGTCGGCTCCGGGGTGCAGGATGTCCTGACGCAGGGCGGCGGGCTGCTGGCGCTGTCTTATTCGCGGTCGGCCGAAGCGGAAGCGGATAGGCGCTCCGTCGAGCTGATGGCGGCCGCAGGCATGGACTCGACGGCGCTATACCGTTTCTTCGACGTCCTCGAAACCAAGCTGAACGACCATTCGAGCACCAGCATGCTGTCGACCCACCCCGGTACGCCCGAGCGCAAGCAGGCAATCCTTG
>JAGWJK010000053.1 GCA_028865845.1 Rhizobiaceae bacterium | reverse complement strand
TCGAGGATCGCGACATCAGGCGTATTGGTTTCAAGCCACGCCTTCGCGTCGACGCAAGAGCCGAAAATCTTGATATCCTGGAAGCCCGCGCCGGCCATTTCTTCTTCAAGATCCAGCGCAATGATCGGTTCGTCTTCCAAGATCAAAATAGACTTCGTATCGAGACCGCTCATCGTAATCCTCGTTCAAAGTCTGCGGAAATCATAAAGTACTTTTCGCAAATACTCATAATACCATTTAAGCTCAACTTCGCCGCGCGTCAAATGCACCCGCCATCAAAATCGCGTTGAGGGCCGAGTCCTTCGTGGTGGTTAAATGCGGCGGAGCTTTGCAAAGCGTCCCTTCAGCCGGTCAGAATTTCGCGGACTTTACGGGCGAGATCGTCGATCGCGAACGGCTTGGTGATCATATCCATGCCCGGCGCGAGAAAGTCTGCTCTCGATGCGGCAGTCGCGGCATAACCGGTGATGAACAGCACCTTCAGACCGGCTCGCTCCTTGATCGCGATCTCGGCCAGTTGCCGACCGTTGAGGCCGGGCAATCCGACGTCGGAGACGAGCAGGTCGATCCTGCGCTTGCTTTCGATGATCGGGAGCGCAGAGGTGCTGTCGAATGCCTCCAGAACGTTGTAGCCGAGTTCCTTCAGGACATCGACGACAAGCAACCGGACGGAACTGTCGTCCTCAACCACGAGAACCGTTTCTCCATAACCCATCGGCTGAACGAGTTTGCCGTCGTTGTCCGTCTCGTCTGCGGACTCCGTCATGCCGGCCGGAAGAAACAGTTTTACGGTCGTTCCGCGACCGACTTCACTGTAGATGCGGACGTAGCCGCCCGACTGCTGCGCAAAACCGTAGATCATCGACAGGCCGAGACCGGTGCCCTGGCCGATCGGTTTCGTCGTAAAGAATGGGTCGAAGGCTTTCTCGATCGTATCCTTCGACATTCCGACGCCGGTGTCGCTGACGGCGAGGACAACGTAGTTTCCAGGCTTCACTCCCTCATTGCGAAGGACGTCGGCCTGCGTGAACACCGCGTTGGTGGTTTCGATCGTCAGCTTGCCGCCATCGGGCATCGCGTCGCGGGCATTGATGGCCAGATTGAGCACGGCGTTTTCGAGCTGATTGGGATCGGTAAGGGCAGGGAGCGTCTCTGGATCGACGTGGGCTGCGAGCTCGATCTGTTCGCCGAGCGTACGCCGCAAAAGGTCTTCCACGGAGGTGATGAGCTTGCCCATGTCGAGGCTCTGCCGGTCGAGCGGCTGCCGTCGCGAAAAGGCAAGCAGGCGATGCGTCAGTGCTGCGGCGCGATGTGCGGAGCCTGTCGCGGCCTCTATGAACTTGTCCAGGTCATCGTAACGGCCGGCGGCGATGCGGCGGCGGATGATCCCGAGCGCGCCGATGACACCGGTCAGCATATTGTTGAAGTCATGGGCTATGCCGCCGGTCAGTTGGCCGACAGCTTCCATTTTCTGCGACTGCCGCAGTTGTGCCTCGGTCTCGCGCAGGATTTCGCCCTGTTCTTTTTCGGCGGTGACGTCGCGGCCATAGGCGTAGATGATCGTATCTTCGCGGGAAATGACCCAGGAGACCCAGAGTATGCTGCCGTCGGGATGAGTGTGCCTTACCGACAGGTCGACATGCGCAAGCGTTTCCGCCTGCGCGAAGTTGACGGCAACCGTTTCCCTGTCTTCAGGCCAGACCGTATCGTAAAAGGATCCACCGATGACATCGCTGGAAGGACTTCCGAATACCTTGACCCAAGCCGGGTTTACATCGCGGAAAACGCCGTCGGCTCCCATCACGACGAGAAGGTCGCGGGAGCTTTGCCACATTCTGTTGCGCTCGCGGGTTCGCTCGCGCACGCGCTTGGACAGCGCGCGATTGGCTTCGCGAAGCCGCTCCTGGTTCTGTTTGGCAACGGTGATGTCGTAGATGACGCCGATATAGCGACGGCCATGGGCGTCGGGATCGTCGACATATTCGCCCCGCCGTGCGAGCCAGCGTTCGGTTTTGTCGTCCGCTCGCGTAATCCGGAACTCGGCGTTGCTCTCGTCCTGCGGTCCATCCGGCACGCTAAGATCGATGATCGGGCTGTCGTCCGGGTGGATCAACCGGTTGAGCGTGCTGACCGGCAGGACTTTGGTGGGATGAAGGCCGAACAGCCGGCAGAACTGAGCGGAGACGGTGACCGTGCTGTAGCCGGAAATATGCTCGAACGTACCGATGCCGCCGGCAACCTGGGCGATGCGCAGCTGCTCCTGCGCGCGCTTCTGTTCGGTGATGTCGACGAGGTTGCCGAAAAAGCGGATCGGCTGGTCATCGGCATCGAAGACGGCGCGGCCTTTCGCGTGCACCCATCGAAAGCCGCCATCCTCCTTTAGGAGACGATATTCCTTGGAGAAAATCTCGGCACCCGCCATGATCCCCGCCACGCCCAGGCGGATGCGTTTGACATCGTCTGGATGGATTGCGGTGAAAAAGCTCTCCGCCGGAACGCCTTTGGCAAGGTCCACCGCGTCCTGCCCCGTGACGGCTGCGAAATAAGCATCGCCGGTCAGCTTCCTTTGCACGATATCCCAATCCCAGCCGCAGGTCGCGCCCGCGGCTTCGAGGATCAGGTGCAGGCGTTGCTGGGCGACATTGATCTCGGCCCGGAGGCGTGTGAGTTCCTTCTTCAGTGTGTCCGCATCCCCATGCGTAGCCGCTTGGGTCGTTTCCTGCCGTATCAGATCTTCGCTCATGTGTCTTTCCGAACCGATGATCTCAAGCGCTTCCTTGCGGGTCGCCAGTAACCCGCTCGATAAACTGGCTAATGAGCTGTTTAAGCTTGTCTAGCGAAGGCAAATCCATGATCATGGCAATATAGCCTCTGATGTCCCGTTCCCGGACCGAGAAATCGATGTAGAGGAAGAGCACGAAACTATCCTCGACCGGCGACACCAAAACCTCGAACAGCATGTCGCTGTTGCCGCGCAGCACATGTGGCAGGGACATCTTCAGCGTATGCTGCAGCATGTTCGCCATCGAGCCTAGGCAGCCGTTAAGGATGACGTTGCCGGTCTCGGCAAGTGCCTCCGCTTCCATTTCTTCCATCTCGGCCTGATCCATCTCGTCGCCGACAATGGCGCGGACAAGCTGAAGGCCGTTGCTCTCCGGGAATATCAACAGCGCACGGCCGGAGAAGGGGCCTTCGAACTGCTGCTGGATGGCGATGAGCGCTTCCGTCTCTCGTTGGCCGATCAATGCCGCAGCCGATTTCCGGGTGACGATTTCCACGGAAGGAACCGACAGAAATACCTGCTTATTCACCATTTTTCGCAAGCTCGATGCAGCTCGGCTGACACCGATATTCACGAGTTCGGTCAATGCGTCGCGTTCTAGTTCGTCCAACGAAATGTCGGCGTTGCTCATATGCCCGCCTTCTTGAGGCGAAGTGCCGCGCCAGCGATGAAGCTGCTCAGCGCTTCCTCAGTAACAGGCTTTGCCACGAAGGTCGCGTTGAGGGCGCGAACGCCGGCGATGATCTCGTCCTGCACGTTGGCCGTGATCACCGCGATCGGCATATGCGGGTGACTGTTGCGCAGTTCGGCTGCGAGTTCGAGCCCATCCTTGTCCGGCATGTTGAAATCGAGGATGGCGACGTCGATCGGCTGTTCGTTGACTTTCTGAAGCGCTTCAGCAGCGCTGTTCGCTTCCAATCGCTGCCAATCGGGTTGCAACGCAGTGATTGCCTTGCCTGCAACAATTCGGGCCAGTTTGCTGTCGTCTACAACCAGGACGGTTACCGTCATGCTCTCACTCCGATGGATCAACGTCTATGCTTATGGTCTGTCTGTTTTTTACGATATGTATAGTTGTCGCCGAATTTATCAACCAAACCCGGCCGGCTCAAAACGATGCGTTCTTCCCGATCGCGGACAAGATCATCGGCGCTATTTTCGACGAGGATGGAATGCCCCGAATATCGGATTTCGCCATCATCAATGCCTGCCAGATCGCCGTGTGAATCGTCTCGGCCTGCGTCAGATCGACCGGCGATCGCGGGTACGCCTCAAGCAGGGTCAGCAATGTCTCGACCTCTTCAACGCCACATTTTCCGACGAAAACGATGCTCTCTTCCTCCAGGCGGATCGTCATCCGATCAGTTCCTCCAGATCGAGAACCAGCAGCACTTTGCCGTCCCCAAGCACGGTTGTTCCCGCAATGCCCGGCAGGCCGCGAAGCAGGCCGGATAGGGGCCTCAAAAGTGTCTCGGCACGTTCGGCGATGGCGTCGACGACAATACCCACTCGCTCGCCTCCTGCTTGCGCAATCAATACACGCAGATCGGTTCCCAACGTCTCGCGGCGCTTAAGCTGCAGCAGTTCGGCGAGGTGTAGCAGGGGTATGGTCAGGTCGCGCAGGACGAAGGCCTCTCCGGCGCGCACAGCCGTCACGTTTTGCTGCGAGAGGCGTATGGTTTCAATGACACCTTCGATCGGGACCCCATAGCGTTCCTCGCCGACCGAAACGACCATGATGCGTGACATGGAAAAGCTGATGGGCAGAGACAGGGTGAACACCGTGCCCACGGATGGTGTGCTTGCCAATTCGACGTGGCCGCCCAGTCGTTGTGCTGCCATCTGCACGGCATCCAGCCCGACGCCACGGCCGGATAGGTCCGAGACGGTGCTCGCCGTTGAAAATCCAGGAGAAAACAGCAGCTGAAGGGTGGTTGCGTCCGAAAGAGTGGCTGCCACCGTCTCGCTCAGAATTCCCTTCGCTATCGCGGCACTCCGAATGCGGTCTGGCTCGATACCGCGACCATCGTCGCGCAATTCGACTTCGATGCGTTCGCCACGCTGCCGCGCCCGCAAGGTCAAGCTTCCACGCGGTGGTTTTCCCGAGGTGGTGCGGTCAGGCTCTTCCTCTATGCCGTGGTCGAGCGCATTGCGGACAAGATGCAGCAGGGGCTCGAAAATCTCCTCGACGATCTCCCTGTCGGCCTCGACATCCTCGCCTTCGACAATCAGATCGACAGATTTTCCAAGGCGGGCGGCGGTCTCGCGAACCAGTCTCGGAAAGCGGCGGAAGGTCTGGTCGAGGGGTACCATCCGCGCCCTGGTGACGGCGCTGTAGAGTGCGCCGACCAGCCGCTCGATCTCCTGATGGCTCGACAGGATTCGACGGGAGAGACGTTCGTCGCTCGTTGCGACAAGCGCATCTTCGGCGAGCGGCAGGAGACCGTTTTTGGCCGTGACGAGTTCGCCGGCGATTTCCAGGAGCGCGTCTACCCGTGTTGCCTCGACGCGCATGGTCGTCATCTTCTGCGCGTGTGGCTGCACCGGCTCCGGCGCGGCGCCCAGCTCCGCTTTTTCTTGTTTCAGTGGCGTCAGGCCAACGATGCGGATCTGATCCGGGATCAGGCGGAATACCGCTTCGACATCGGTGATGGCGGCGGCCGTCAGCGCCTCGATGACGAGGTTGCAGCGAAAGGGGTCGTAATTGTCCCGATGCGGCCAAGGCTCTTTCGGGGCGATCTGCAGGTGCAGGATATCGGGCATTTTGGCGAGGGTCGCCAACGGGTCGTCGCCGCTGAAAAAGCATTCCGGGTGCGGCTCGTAGCGCACGGCGACGAACGCGCCTGACATGCCTCGGTCAATGCCGGCGGCCTTTGCGATTGCCTCGGCCCAATCGGGCACGGTCTCCGGCGGTATCTCCGCCAACGGTGTATCGTCAGCGGTCTCGCCGGCGTGAAGGCTGGCAAGAATCTGCTTCGATTGGCGCGCGAGATTTTCAGACGGTTTTCCCTCGCGCGCGATATCGTCCAAACATTGGTCGACCCACTCCACGACTGCAATCAACGGATCGATAAAACCGGCATCGATGTCTATCGTGGTGTTTCGTGCCTCCGTCAAAAGTTCTTCCGCCTGATGAAGAACCTCATGCATCGGGCCGAGATCGAAGAGGCCGACGGAACCCTTGAGCGTGTGGATGGCGCGGAACGCGCTTTCAAGGCGGCCGCGATCGGTTGGAGCCCGCTCGAGCGCAAGGAGGTCATCCGAGGCCTGCTGTACGAGTTCGCGAGCCTCGATGGCGAACTGATCCATCAGTTCATCCATTCACGCCTCCCTCGAGCGACGGTAGACGATGGCATCGGGAAACCGAACCGTCTCGAACATTTCGGAAATGCGCGTCATCGACTCCGTGTGTCCAAGGCAGATGTAGCCGCCCGGCAACAGGAAGTCATGAAGATTGCTGACCGCGATACTCCGTGCCGGATCGTCGAAATAAATCAGCAGATTACGGCAGAAAATCACATCGAAGGCACCCAGCGCCGCCATGCTGGCATTATCGATGATGTTTGCCTTCCTGAAGGTTACCGATTCCCTCAGGTCCTTGATGATCCGCCGTTGCAGGTCGATCTCCGGTTCAAAATATCGCTGCAGGAGCTTTTCCGGCAGGCGCGACAGCGACCGCTGGCTGAAGATGCCTTCAGCGGCGTCCTCAAGCGCTGCGGTGTCGATGTCCGAGCCGATGATTTCGACGTGATAGGCGTCGACCAACGGCCAGTTTTCCAGGAGCCATATCGCGATCGAGTAAGGCTCTTCGCCCGTTGAGCAGGGCATCGACCAGATTCGGATGTAATCGCCGGGACCTTTCGCCTTGATGATATCGGGGAGGATGGATCCGACGAGGCAGGCGAGCTGGTGTTCTTCGCGGTAGAAATAGGTTTCGTTGACGGTGAAGCTGTTGATCAAACGCTCGACCTTGGCGCGGTCGCTGTGCAGCATGGCGATATAGTCGCGCACTGAAGCTGCCTCGTTGTCACGCAGGAGATCGAAGATGCGCCGCTCGAGGTAGTAGCGCTTGGATTCGCCGAAGACCATGCCGCTACGGGCATAGATGAGTGCGCAGATATCGGCGAGATCGGCCGGCAGCAGCGGTACCGGGCTGTTGGAATTATTCGCCTTGCCAAATGCCTCCGTCATGCCAGGCGCTCCGAAAGCCTGATGCTGATCCTATCCAGTGGCAGGACTTCGGTGGCGCCGCCGAGATGGACGAGTTCGCCGGGCATGCCCCAGACGACGGCTGTTTCTTCCGATTCGGCGATCGTGTGTCCGCCGGCGTGCTTGAGGGCGGTCATCGCCGTGGCGCCATCGGTTCCCATGCCGGTCATGAGGACACCAATCAGCGCCTCCGGCGCGACATGCTGCATGGCCGTCGTTACCATCCGCTCGACGCTCGGATGCCAAAGCCAGCGCGCATCGACAGGTGCCGGCATAGCCACCAGCTTGCCCGCGCGCTTGGAAATGATGACGTCGGCGTCGCCCTTTGCGATGTAAATATTCCCCGCCTCAAGGACGGTCTGGCCGATGAGTTCGCTGACCTCGAGTGCACAGATGCTGTTGAGACGGCGTGAAAGCGGGCCGGTAAAAGAAGCGGGCATATGTTGCGCCACCACGACCGGCCACGGAAAATCGGCGGTCAGGGGCGCCAGCACCTTGTCGAGCGCGGGCGGCCCGCCGGTCGATGCTCCGATCAGCACAAGGCCCCGCGGCGTGACCGCGGCAACACGCAGGTGCGGGGTTGAGGCTGCCGGCGTAACGACGACTTTGGCGACCTGCTGTGCCTGGCGAACGCGCTCGGCGAGGCGCTTGCTGCGGCGAACGCGAACCGTCGATGCCATCCTGACCTTTTCCACCAGACGAGGCGCGAGTTCATCGATCTCCAGCGAAATCGCGCGGCTCGGCTTGGCGATGAAATCCACCGCGCCCATTTCCAGCGCCGCCAAGGTTTCCTCGGCGCCTTCGTCGGTCAAGGACGACACCATGACGACAGGGCAGGGATGCTCGAGCATGATTCGGTCGAGACAATCGAGGCCGTCCATCTGCGGCATGTGAATGTCGAGCGTGACCACATCCGGATCGAAGTTTCCGATCATCGCCAGCGCCTCGGCGCCATCCCGCGCAAAGGCGAGCTCGAAATCTCCCTCGTCAGTGAATATGCGGCCAAGCAATTTCCGCATGAGAGCGGAATCCTCGACGATCAACAGGCGGATCACGTTCGGGCCACCTATTCCTCTCTATCCGCAAGGGCTGCGACGACGTCGCGCTCTGCCCGCGACAAGAGTTCCCTGGGATCAACGATCAGGATCATGCGCCCGTCCGCTTCGATATGCGCGACACGGTCGAAAACCTCAGTCGTCTCGGATGAAAACTCCGGCGCAACGGAGAGTGCCGACGAACCGAAAGCGACGACCTCGGAGACGGCGTCGACAATGAAACCGGCTTGGAGTTTGTCGATGGTCAGTACGATTGCCCGCGGTTTGCCAGAATCGGCAGCATGTGGGGCCTCGAAGCGGCTGCGTTGGTCGATCAGCGGAAGGGCCTTGCCACGAAGGTTCATGACGCCCGTCACGAAGGCCGGCGCGTTCGGCATGCGGGTGATGGCGTCGGGCACACGGATGACCTCGTCGACAGCTCCGATCGGCAGGCCGTAAGTCTCGTCGCCGAGTTTGAAAATCAGAAACTGCTCCTCGGCGTCGCGTGCCGATTCCGGGCCGCTCATAGAGGCGCCTCCATGATTGCGATCGATAATAGTCTCAAGGGGACGATGACCAAACAATTTTTCAGCTGAGAGAATGGAGATCAGTGTCCGGCCTTGGTCGGCCCGCCCGATCGCCTCGATGTCGGCCGGCCCGCTGCCGCGCCTGAGTACCGGCGGCACAGGGCCGATGGCATCCCTGGACAGTCTGCGTATGGCATCCATCTGATCCACCGCCAGACCGATCCACGAGCCCTCATGTTCGACCACGACGACGCGGCGGCGAGCAAGATCCGTTGGGGCAGCCGCAAGCCCGAGCAGGGCGGCAAGCGAGACAACGGGAAGAACCCGTTCGCGCAGGTGCGTGAGGCCGATGATCGACGCATCCGCTCCCGGCGCAATGGTGAGCGCGTTCGGGAATGCCAGCACCTCGTGAATGCTTTGCAGGCGCAGCGCATAGGTCTGGTTTGCGACCAAGAACGACAGAAGGGTGACCGTGTCGGCGGAATTCGTTTGCGCTGGTGCTTCACGGCCGGCCGCCGAACTACGCTGGACCGATCGGCGTGCTTCCGCGGGTTTGAACGCCGCTTCCAATTTGCTGTCGAGATCGAGAACTTCGCAATGGGCAGGATCGTCGCTCGCGCCGAACCGCAGCACTTCGTCGACGAGCAGTCCGACAAGATTGCCGCGATCGCAGACGATGACGCGGGTTGCCGTGCCGGTGGTCGTCGTCGCGTTCTGCAGGAAATTGAGATCGACGACCGGCAGCGGAACGCCGCGAAGGCTGGCGATGCCGACCAGTGCGGGAGGCCCATGCGGCACACGCGTGATCTGTGGCCGGCGAATGACCTCGGCGATATCAGTGCTATCGATGGTGTAACGTCGATCGCCGAGGCGGAACACGATCCCTCGCTGCTCGGTCGCTGTTGTGCCCAGCGCTTGTGTCATCGGCTCAGCTTTCCGCCAGCTGCAGCTCATCGGCCAGCGAGGCTATTTCCTCGACCGCGGCGGCAAGGTCCTCGGCTCCGCGTGATTGCTGGCGCGCAGCCGTCGCCGCTTGCAGGGCGGCGGCACTTGCCTGCTGCGCCACCGACGCGATCTGCTGAGTCCCGGTTTGCACATGCTTGGTTGCCGTCAGGATCGCCTGCACGGACTCGATGGTGTTGGACGTACCCGCGGCGATGGCCGCCACTTCCTCTTCAACCGCGACAAGACGATCGATGATGAGCTTGTTCTTGGCGATCTCGGCTTCAGACGCGATGGTGATCAGCTCGAGTTCGCGTTGAACGACGGCGATCTGAATCTGGATCGCGCGCACGACGTCCTTTACGCCGTCGATATTTTCTGCGGCGTCGGAGGCGAGTTTCCTGATGTCGGTGGAAACGAGGGCAAAACCACGCCCGGCATCGCCGGCGCGCGCCGCTTCCACCGAGCCGCTGACTGAGAGCATGCTGGTCTGCACGGCGACGAGGACGATCCGGTCGACCGTGCGCTCGATCTGAAAACCAATCTCGCCGAGATCGGCAAGTGCTGCGAGCGCCTCCCTGGTCTCCTGTAAGGCCGCTTCGATCCCCTTGGCAATCGCTTCGACGTTTGCCTTGTTCTTCTTCAGAAGCTCGGCGGTGTCGCTGGTGCGCTGTCGGGCGAGCGCGGCATTCTCATGGGTTCGGGTGGCGCTTTTTTCGATCTGCGCCATTGCCGCGTTCGCCTCCTGGGTCGCGGAGGCCTGCGCCTCTGCGCCACGGCTGATCTGCTCGATGGCAACCAGGATTTCGCCGGCGGCTCCGGAAAGTTCCTGCACCGTCGCCGAAAGCTCCTCGGCTGCGGAACTCACCTCCTCGAAACGAGAGGCGCCTTTGGTTTCGCTGAGAAGGTCATCGGCGAGAACGGCGAGCGATTCCGCCGTCTTCTGGCTTTCCTGCAGGGCGGCATTCTGCTGCTGTGCGGCGCGCTGGGCTTGCGCGGCGGCGGCCGACTGTTGTTCGGCGGCGGCGGCTATGATCTCGGCGCCCCGCTGCGCCTCTCGGGTTGCCGTATCGGCTTCGATGGCTGCCGAGAGAATCGATTGGCTGATCTGCGAAAGGGCGGCAAGGTCGGAGCGAATGTCGCCCAGCTCCGCCGCAATGTGACGTCCGGCTTCAGACTGCGCCCGAACGGTTGCTGCCGCCGCCTGTATCCGCTCGGCGACAAGCCTGACACCATCGACGATCTTGTTTGCATGCTCGGTAACGCCGCGCGATCCGCGTTCGGCGGTCTCGGCCAGCGCGCGGACCTCGTCGGCGACGACGGCAAAGCCCTTGCCCTCGTTGCCGGCGCGGGCTGCCTCGATGGCGGCGTTCAGGGCCAGAAGGTTCGTGCGATCGGAAATGTCGGCGACGATGAGGGTCGTGGCGCCGATGCTTTCCGCCTGCGCCTGCAGCTTTCCGATGATCGCCACCGACGAAAGCTGTCGTTCGGCATTGGCGCCGACGGCCACGATCGAAGCATCGATCTGCACGGCGGAATCAAGGACCGAGGCCTGCAGCAATTCCGTGCGGCGGCGTGCGGTTTCAGCCTCCAGCCGCGCGTCGGAGAAACGCGTCGAGAGATGCCCGGTGGCGGAGAGGGATTCATGGGCAGCGCCAGCTGCCTCCTCTGCGCCGCTGGCGATTTGGCCAAGAGCGCGCAGCAGTTGGTCGGCGGCGGCGGCGGCTTCTGACACGCCGCTCGCAAATTCCTCGGTTGCAGCGCCGATCCGTTCGGCAGCCTTTTGCTGGCGCACGCGCGATCGATCCTGGGCCCGCCGCGTCGCCGCGACCTTGCTGGTGTTTTCCGTGTTTTTAGCCGGAACCTGTTCCGTGTTCGGCCTTACACCCAACTCCGACTTTTTCACCAAAGCCATTGAAAAATCCTGTTTCTTGTTACGCAGAAAGCAAAGAGGCGGCTGCTGGCGCCTGTCTCAGGACATCGGTTGTTCCGAACGTTCCATCAATGACGGAAAGCATCTGGGAACGCAATGTCGCGCCAGCCTCGGTACGGTTGTGCTCCTCAACTCCCCGCAGACGCCGGTCTTGACGCTTATGATCATGTGCAATGGATTTTCCCC
>JAGWJK010001029.1 GCA_028865845.1 Rhizobiaceae bacterium | reverse complement strand
GCATTCGCCGATGCGATAAGCGGCTGTTGATAGTGCCAGCCAACCGGCGCACCGGCTTTCTTGAGCGCAGATGTCCGATGTGTGGCAAGGTTCCAGGCAATATCGATTTCACCTGCCGCAAGCGCATCGGAGAGCGCTGCGTGGCTGCTGTAGAGATGGTTGTCGTTCGCGGCAAGGCGGGCGAGCAGACCGGTCGCCTTGTCAGTGCCTTGCTGCTTGATCAGGCCTCCAATGACTCCCTCGAGGCTGAACAACGTTCCCACGCGACCTTTCCATTTCGGATCGGCCAGATCGTCGCGGGTCTTCGGCGTATTGTCTTCCGTTAGACCGCGGTCAGTACGGTACGCGATCGCGGTCGGGAAGATTTCGTAAGCGACGATAGCCAAGCCCTTATCATAGCTGCCGAACCGGAGATAATCGGGGAAATTGTTCCACTCGACGGATTCGTAGGGGGCAATGAGGTCCGGAAAGGCCGTGTAGGCGCTTGGGCCAAAGATGACGACGTCGGCGCCCGGTCGGCCGGATCGGTATTCGGCAAGAAGGCGCTGCGGAGCCTCGGCTTCGGTCAGGCGGACGACATCAACCTTAATGTCGGGGTAGAGCTTGTTGAACTGCGCGGCAAAAAATTGCAGGCGATCGAGACCGGTTGCGCCATAGACCACGACGCTACCGTCTTTTTTCGCCTCGCTTTCGATTACGGCCTTACGCTTTTCGGCGGGCAGTGAGTGCAGATATTCCCACACCTTGGATGGATCGCGAGGCGCATCGTCGGCATGTGCTGCACCTGAAAACGCAAGCGATGCAGCCGCGAGCAAAAGCCTCGAAATAAACCGTTTCATTACATTCTCCTTTAAATTCTATAGACTTTATAGACATCATATTTTCGATGTGGCAAGACTGATTCATAATATGAAGGAATGACCAATGCCCACAGACCGCGATCTCCACCTCAACGTGAACGTGCTCGGCTCAGGCTCGCATGCCGCAGCATGGCGGGTATCGGAAAATGGTCCGTTTGGCTCGCTGTCCATCCACCACTACCAACAGATTGCCAAGATTGCGGAGCGGGGGATGCTGGACGCCGTCTTTCTAGCCGACGCTCTAGCGGTGGCCCCGAATCCGAAACTTGGGCCAAGTTGGGCGCTCGATCCGATGACCGTGATCGCAGGCATGGCGGCGGTGACCGAGCGTATTGGTTTTGTGGCGACCGCCTCGACGACTTACAACCATCCATACAGCCTGGCCAGAACAGTATCGTCACTCGACCATATCAGCAGCGGGAGAATGGGTTGGAATGTTGTTACTACCCACGACGATCGCGTGGCCGCCAATTTCGGTCAGCCGCTACTGCCGGAAAAAGACAGCCGCTACGACAGGGCCACTGAGTTCGTCGATGTCGTACGCAAACTTTGGGATAGTTGGGAGGAAGGGGCGCTAGTAGGAGATACCTCAGCCGGTCTCTATGCAGATCCGGATCGCATCCACGCCATCGATCATAGTGGGGATCACTACGCAGTGTCGGGGCCGTTTCAGTTGCCAAGATCCCGGCAGGGCAGACCCCTTCTCGTGCAGGCAGGCGGCTCTGAGGGAGGGCGCGATCTGGCCGCACTGCACGCAGACGCCGTGTTTTGCGCCCAACAGATCGCTGAAAAATCGAAGTTGTTCCGCGCCGACATTCGACGTCGCGCCCAGCGCTTCGGGCGGGATCCGGATGCTATCGCCATTCTTCCCGGATTGCTTTTAAGCATCGGCTCCACCGAAGCCGAGGCGAATGCGCGCAAACGCGACCTGGATGGCCTTGCGGGCGACGACCGTGTCGTTGAGCGGTTCCTCGGCCGTTTTGGGATCACAAGTGCGGACGTGGAACTCGATTCACCTATCCCGGAAACGCTTTTGCGTGCAATCGCGACCTCGACCAAGGGGCCGCGCGGTTTTGCAGAGGCGGCGAGGGATCTTGCCGAGGACCGCTCGCTAACGGTTCGTCAGTTCATCGAGCGCGGTGGTGGTGGTCACCGGCTCGTGGTCGGTGTTCCCGAGCAGATAGCCGATACGATCGAAGACTGGTTTCGGTCGGGAGCGGCCGACGGCTTCAATATAATGTTGGATGTTTTTCCGGATGGTTTGGAGCGATTTGTCGACACTGTTGTGCCGATCTTACAGTCGCGAGGCTTGTTCCGCCGCGAATATGAAAGTGCGACGCTCCGCGGGCACTATGGACTATTCCCCGAGGTTCATTGCGCCTCCGAACCGAGGTCGCAGGCTAATTGAAGCCATGCTCCTCTCCGTCGTCAGACATATCTCAATCGGTCCGAGCCGCGTCTCGTGCGTGCGCATTGGGCCGCAGTCAGTGAACTTCGAACACAACAAAGGAGCGCGGGAATGACTTACCGCAACCATTCCGTCCCCGATATCGACGCAAAAC
>JAGWJK010001028.1 GCA_028865845.1 Rhizobiaceae bacterium | reverse complement strand
GTACGCGAAGACCTGTTTGCGGCCCTTGTCGGCGAGGATCTTGGCGACCGTTCCGGTCTTGCCTGGTCCTGTATTGACCACCTTGATGGTCGAACCGGGGACGGTGAAGTCGACGCCGGGGTTGAGTTCCTTCAGATAACCTTCATCCATATGAAAGCGCTCGGCGAGTGCCTCGGTGACGGAGGTGTACCCCAACGACTGCATTTGCGACTTTGCGGCATAATCTTCGGGAATCGATGCGACATAGGGGCCGGCGGCGTCGGCTGGGGTGATCGTATAATTGACGATCGGCATGCCGCCGGCGACGCTCAATTGCTCGAGAATCGCATCCGTATTGTTCGGATCGAGCGTCTGGCCGGTCATCTGCTGATAGGCGTAGATCGCCTTGGTGACGTTGGCGCCCATCCGGCCATCGATCGCGCCCGGCGAGATGCCCTGGCGAGCGAGGAACACCTCAAGCGCCGTAATCTCCATCTTCGACTTGTTCTTCAGCGTGATCACCGGCTCGGCCGGCCTGGTTTCAGTCAGCGGCGCCTGCTGTTGCGGATCGATGGAGGCATAGTCGTTGCCGCCCGTCGCCGGCTGCTGATCCTGCTGGGCGCTGTCGTCCTGAGCTGGCTGGTCGTCGAGTGACTGACGCTGAATGGCGCTGTTGCGCGGTATGCCGCCGGTCACGACGCCATTGTCCTGGTCGTCGCCGTTGTCGGCATAACCGCCACCGTCGCCGCCGCGATACTGGCGATAATCGCGATAGCCGCTATTGTCGGTGAAACGCGTATCCCCATAGGGATTGTTGTCGTCGTAGTTGTTGTCCGCGCCGCCATTGTTGGCATAGCCATCGCGCGCGGGAGCGCGCGGATAATAGGTGCTGGCGCGCATTTCGGTCGCAATGACATTGCCGTAGCGGTCGATCAGTACGCGATGCCCGCGGCGGTCGCGCGCAACTGTGACGACACCCTGTTCCGGATATTGATTGAGGATCGATCCATCCGGGGTCACCAGAATGATGTCGTTGCCTCCCGCATTCCCCGGGCGATAATACTGTGCCTGCGCATCGGAGAATGCGAGGGCAGATGCCGCGGTCATCATGACCAGAGAGAGGCGTAGTTTCAGGGACCGGTTCACGTCTGTCGAATCCTCGGGTAATGGCTGAGCCGACACACACACGGCAATTTTGACGCCAGTGTGGAATTTTAGATTATCATGCTGAATAAAATATAAAAATTTGTGTGATCAAGCCGTCAAGTTAACGTTCGGTAAGACAAACCACTGTTTATTACGGCGGGGTTTCGTTTTCGAACAGGTTCGATATAGGTGACCGACCGGAAGCCGACTAGGGAGGATGAGGAAAGATGATCGATTTTGCCGCGGCCAAAGGTCCGAAGCTGACGCTTGACGATGGGTCCGTTCTTGATATCGGCGCCTGTGTCGTCGATGGCAACAATCTCTCGCCGGGAAGGGCCATTCCCGATGACGGCGACCCGCGTATTGATCACTCCCTCGAAGGCTTCCTCTTTACCTGCGGCCCGGATCATATCCGCCATCCGCAGCCGATACCGGGCGCTCCGGACGGCAAGCGCTATCCCTTGCACGGCTCATTCTCTTCGCATCCGGCGAAAATCCTCTGGACGCGATTTGAGGACGGCAACGCCGAATGCCGCGCGGACATCGATATCGTCACGGCCGAAGGACGGCCCGCGCGGCTGGAGCGGCACTGGCGCATCGACGGCACGACGGGCGAAGTTGCGCTTGCCGATACCGTCGTCAACACCAGCGACGAACCGATGCCGGTGTTCCTGATGTATCATATGAACGTCGGTGCCAAATGGTTCGACGACGGTGTGCGCCTGTCCGGCCAGATGCTGGAGAATGGCGGTTTTCCCTGGACTTTCGGTGAGGAGCTGGGCGGCATTTTCTGTGTGCCGGCGACGGCAAAGGGTGACGACTGGTCCGAAGTCCGGCTCGGCCCGATCGCTGCGATCGGCGGCAAGACGCTGCGCGTGCGTTTCGGCACCGAGACGCTTCCCTACCTGCAGGTCTGGCGCAACCAGCGCGCGCCGGCGCATATCCTTGGCATCGAGCCTGTGTCGCATCGCTGGGTGTCCCGCGCCGAGTTGGAAGAGGCTGGTGAATTCAACATCCTCCAACCCGGCGAGACCAGGAGTTTTGCGCTCAACTTTGCGTTCGTCTAACGGGTGTCAGCGGTTGACGCTCGGTCTGTCGCGGCGTAGATCATGGCCCTCAGTTTCAAGGAGGAATGACCCCGTGGATATCCGCCCGATTGATGATGAATACTCCGTTTCCGGCCAGATCACCGTGGAGGATCTGGATCAGATCAAGGCCATGGGTTTCAACTCCATCGTCTGCCATCGGCCGGACAATGAGAGCCCGGACCAGACGCCGTTTGCCGTCTTCGAAGCCCG
>JAGWJK010001027.1 GCA_028865845.1 Rhizobiaceae bacterium | reverse complement strand
GCCGCCAGCCTTCCGGCACGCGCCATCGACGACGAACTCATGCAGGCGCAGGTCGGCCCATGGCTGCTTGCCCCGGAAAACGGCGCCACCGGCTGCCGCCTGACCTTCGACAAGGCCCAGACGAATGGTGGTTATGCGTTGGCGGGCGCCGACGCCTGCAAGACGAGCATGCCGGCGATCGCCGGCGCGGTTGCCTGGAATATCGGTGACGATGGCTCGCTCTTCCTGGCCGATTCGGCGGCGAAAGTGCTGATCCGGTTCCAGGCGGAAGAAGGATCGCCCTGGGAAAGCGAAGAGGGCGAGCCGATATGGCTTTTGCCGGCCCTCGGCAATCTCGATCACGTGCCGACCGTTGCCTCTATCGCGGGTTCCTGGCTGCTGCAGACGCCGAACGGCAAGACGCTTTGCACGATCACCTTCTCGAGCGAGACCGACAAGGACGGCACGCCGAAGCTGTCACCGGGCAGTGACTGCCCGGCCGATATCGCCGAGCTCAAGCTCAACCTCTGGGCTATGGAAGGCTTTGGGCTTGTTCTGCTCGGCGACGACGGCTCGTCGCTCTCCTTCGACATGCGCGCCGACGGCAGCTTCCAGAAGTCTGACGAGGAAGAAGGCGATCCCCTGCTTCTGGTGCGCAAGCAAGGCGGCTGAGCGCGGATATTCCCCCTGCGGGTTGACGCCCGGAAAATGTGACTATGTTAAGTTAAACCGGTGGAGACGCCGGCCTTATCTGTTGCATTTAGGGAACCAGGGCGATTTCCGTATGATCAAATCGAATATCCGCAAATTCATCTTCGGCGACTTACGTAACGTGAAGGGATATATAGACCCGCCTGACGCACTTGTTTTTCTTTCTATTTTGGAACGGCAACGCGAACGTGGATTGGGTGGCGGAATTGCTGAAATCGGCGTTTATTTCGGCCGTTCTTATTTCCTTCTGAAAAAGATCGCATCGCCGGATGATCGGGTGTTTGGCATCGATCTCTTCGACATCGGCGAAATCTCGGACGGAATTTCCGAACAATATCGATCGTTTCTCGACAATGGCGAACGGCTCGGACTGCCGGTCGACGAGGATCTGCTGTTCGTCGGCGACAGCGCCGAGCTTACCCCGGACGACATCGTGAACAAGATCGGCAAGGTGCGCTTCTTCAGTGTCGATGGCGGCCATATGCTGCCCAACCTTGCGGCCGACAGCCGGCTGGCGCGGAAAACGCTTGAGGATCATGGCGTGATCGTCTTTGACGACACCTTCAATCCGGCATGGCCGGAGGTGACCGTCGGCGTCGCGGATTTCCTGCGCAACAATGACGACGAGTTCTCCGCCTTCTGTATGACGAAGTACAAGACCTATGTGTGCCGGCGGGAGTTTCACGATTTTTACCGGGCAGCGATCATGCGGGCGCCGCACCTGCGGCCATTCGAACTTGCCGAAACGCATTTCCTCGGCTCGGACGCCGTGCGGCTCCACAACCCATTCGGCAGGCGTCTTCTTTATGAATTCATGACCAGATCCGGAATGGGTGCCTTCTCCGAGCGGGCCTATCGGCATCACTAAGGGCGAGCCCCCGAAACACACGTAAGTTTCCCGCCGTAGCGTTTAGGCCTTCTCAGGCCTTCAGCGCTTCATAGCGCGGGCGCGTGTTGCCGACGAAACAGTGCGCGCCGGTATGGTTGAGCTTGCTGCCGGTATCGAGCCATATCTCCCCGCCGAGCGCACGCCAGCGGTGACAGAAGGCGAAATCTTCGCTGAGATAGATGCCGGTCTCTTCCTCGATGAGGCTTTCGAAGAGCGCATATTGCGTCGCCGGTGTGCTCTTTGTGACGGGATAGGCGTGGATTGCGCCATATCGCAGGTCGGGATAGGCCGAGATCATCTTTTCGATGACCGCGCGCTTGATCAGAAGCATGCCGGTGCCTGCATAGATCGCGGTGACGAAATCGCCGTCCCATTCCGCAATCGGATCAGGCAGCGGCGTGCCGACATAGTGCAATGCCGCTTCCGACAGGGTTTCGCTGTTCTGCAGAGTTGCTTTGGCGACGCTGTTCCAATCATAATCCTTGATGGGGTACATGGCAGCGACCACGTCCTTGTCGACATCCAACAGCCGCATCACCTGCTCGGGTTCGAAGCTGATGTCAGCATCGATGAACAGCATATGGGTCGCCGCCGTATCGTTCAGAAAGTGCGAGACGAGCGTGTTGCGGCTGCGGGTGATCAGTGCGTCGTTGCCGAGCAGCGCCAGTGTCAATTGCACACCACGCTGCGCACTGGCATGCATGAGCGAAACGATGGATTGCATATAATCCTTGGCGACCATGCCGCCGAAACAGGGCGTGGCTATGAAGACAACGCAGTTCTCGTTCATTCACCAAGTATCCTTTTCCGCCTGCATGTTCAGGCGGAATCTAGAAAGATTCGATA
>JAGWJK010000052.1 GCA_028865845.1 Rhizobiaceae bacterium | reverse complement strand
GGCCTCAACGACAAGCTTTTCGGCCGCCAGATCGCCATCATCTCCTCGATGACCAAGGCCGAGCGCGCCAATCCGGACATATTGAAGCATTCCCGCAAGAAGCGCATCGCCGCCGGCTCCGGCACCGACGCCTCCGACATCAACAAGCTTCTGAAGATGCACCGCCAGATGGCGGACATGATGAAGATGATGGGCGGCAAGGGCAAAGGCGGCATGATGAAGCAGCTGATGGGCGGCCTTGCCGGCAAGATGGGCCTTGGCGGTGGCATGGGTGGAATGGGCGGCATGCCGGACCTTTCCAACATCGATCCGAAGCAGCTCGAAGCCCTGCAGAAGCAGGCAGAGGCAGCGGGTCTCGGCCGTCCCGGCGGCATGCCGGGCTTGGGTGGCGGTGGCCTGCCGGGT
The DNA here is from genome assembly GCA_028865845.1 of Rhizobiaceae bacterium. GTDB lineage: Bacteria > Pseudomonadota > Alphaproteobacteria > Rhizobiales > Rhizobiaceae > Rhizobium. Next base: position 11,232 of record JAGWJK010000052.1, on the reverse strand, counting down.
CTTGGCGGCCCGAAGCTTCCCGGCCTCGGTGGTGGTTTCCCGGGCTTGCCCGGTTTGCCGAAGAAGAAGTGAGAAGGATCGCAGAACCCCGATGATTGATCCAGACATCAAGGCCCAATTGGGCAACTACCGCCAGTCGATCGACAATATCGATGCCGCTCTGGTGCATATGCTCGCTGAACGCTTCCGCTGCACCAAAGAGGTCGGCGTGCTGAAGGCCAAATACAATCTGCCGCCGGCCGATCCGGCGCGCGAGGAATACCAGATCGAACGCCTGCGCCGTCTGGCAAAGGACGCCAATCTGGATCCGGATTTCGCCGAGAAGTTCCTGAACTTCGTCATCAAGGAAGTCATCCGGCACCATGAACAGATCGCTGCGGATCTCAAGGCCTGATGGCCGATCCAAATAGCAGCGCGACGTAACCATACCGCAAAACGAAGCGGTCAAGAACAGCCTAAGGAGTTAGAAACATGGCACTGAAAATTCGTCTCGCCCGCGGTGGCTCTAAGAAGCGTCCGTATTACCACGTCGTCGTAGCCGACGCCCGCTCGCCGCGCGACGGCCGCTTCCTGGAAAAGCTCGGCTCCTGGAACCCGATGCTTGCCAAGGACGATGCCAAGCGCGTTGAACTCGACGCCGACCGCATCAAGCATTGGCTCGACAACGGCGCCCAGCCGACCGACCGCGTTCTGCGCTTCCTCGCGGAAGCCGGCGTTGCTACCCGCGAAGCCAAGAACAACCCGGAAAAGGCAAAGCCGGGCAAGCGCGCTCAGGAGCGTGCTGCCGAGAAGGCTCAGAAGGCCGCTGACGCAGCTGCTGCCGCTGAATAATCGGGCATAGTTCTCTATGAAACGGGCGGCATGGCCTCATGCCGCCCGTTTTTTATTTCCCATCGGCGAGTGTTCATCTTATGAGAGAGCACGATTCATCTTCCCGCAGCCGGCGACGAGACCATGACGAAACTTGAAAATCCGGTGTTGATGGCGACCATCGGCGCCGCCCAGGGCCTGAGGGGCGAAGTGCGCGCTCGCGCCTACACTTCCGACCCCACGGCACTCGGCGATTACGGCCATCTGCACAGCCTCGACGGCCGTACTTTCGAGGTATTGGAGATCCGCGAAGCCAAGAACGTCGTGATCGTCCGTTTCCGCGGCGTCAACGACCGCAATGCCGCCGAAGCCCTGAACGGACTGGAACTCTATGTCGAGCGCGACAACCTGCCTGACGACGAGCTGGAGGACGACGAGTTCTTCTATGCCGATCTCGAAGGTCTCGAAGCCGTCGACGACCAGGGCACGGGCTACGGCACGGTCAGCGGCATCTACGACTTCGGCGCGGGTGACCTGCTGGAGCTAAAAGGACCGGGCAGGCGTCCGGTGCTGATCCCGTTTTCGGAAGCGGCCGTGCTGGAGATCGACCTCGAAGGCGGCAAGATCCTGATCGATCCCATGGCCGCCGGGCTGGTGGACGACCCCGAGGATTTTTCCAACAAGCCGGCAAAGCCCCCGGGCAAGACCGGGAAGTGATCTGCCCATGACTTTTCGGGCAACCATCCTGACGCTGTATCCTGAGATGTTTCCCGGCCATCTCGGCGCCTCCCTCGCCGGCAAGGCGATGGAACGCGGACAATGGTCGCTGGATACCGTGCAGATCCGCGATTTCGCCACCGACAAGCACCGTACCGTCGACGACACGCCCGCCGGCGGCGGCGCCGGCATGGTGCTGAAGCCTGATGTGCTTGCCCGCGCCATCGATCATGCCTCCGAGAACGACGATCGCCCGCGGCTGCTGATGAGCCCGCGCGGAAAGCCGTTGGCGCAGAAGCGCGTCCGCGAGCTCGCTGGGGGCGACGGCGTCATCATCGTCTGCGGCCGTTTCGAAGGCGTCGACCAGCGCGTGATCGACGGGCGCAATCTCGAGGAAGTCTCGATCGGCGACTATATTCTCTCCGGCGGCGAGCCGGCCGCGCTGATCCTGCTCGATGCCATGGTCCGCATTCTCCCCGGTGTCATGGGCAATGATCTCTCCGGCCTGCATGAGAGCTTCGAAGGCGGGCTGCTGGAACATCCGCATTATACTCGGCCGCAGGTCTGGGAAGGCCGCGAAATCCCCGCCGTCCTCACCTCGGGCAATCACGGCGCCATCGCGAAATGGCAGCGGCAGGAGGCCGAGAAACTGACCGGCGAACGGCGGCCGGATCTGCTGGAGAAGCAAGCCGGGAAATAAAAGGCAGAGGCGGCCCTCTCCGTCAGCCGCGGGCGCCGCGCCATCTCAAGGCATATGGCAACGCAAACATGTAAAGCCCGCTGAATAACAGCAGGAAGAGCGGCGGCAGTGGCGAGTGGACGATCCAGGGCGGCGGCGTGCCGATGGCCATGGTCGCAAAATTGGCAACCACCGTCAGCGTAAAGGCAATCGATAGCCAGCGATGCGCCTGCCGGATAAAGCTGTTCCAGTTCAATGATGCCTCCCTTGCAAGTGCTTTGAAAACCCGCGGCCGCACCCGATGCAGCTCACGCTCATTCGGCCGGACGCGACGCTGGTTTTTTTGGCGATCGCCGTCGCGCGGCTGAGGATGTGTTCAATGCAGCGGCCGCCCGAATGAGCGCCTTCAACGCCTCCTCGTCGATCGCGTCGTTCTCATGGAAATCGATCGCGCGCCTGGTATTGCCCTCGAGGCTGGAATTGAACAGTCCCGCGGGATCCTCCAGCGAGGCTCCTTTGGCAAACGTCATCTTCACGACGGCCTTATAGGTCTCGCCGGTGCAGATGATACCGGCGTGCGACCAGACCGGCACGCCTCTCCATTTCCATTCCTCGACCACATCGGGCTCGGCCTGCTTGATCAAATGGCGGATGCGCGCAAGCATCTCGCCACGCCAATCGCCCAGCTCGCCGATCCTGGCATCGATCAGCTGCGACGGGGAGCGCGTCTCGCTCCCTTCGCTCACATCACTCTTGTTCATGGCAGTCATCGCCTTTCTATTCCGCAGCAGAGCTCAGTCCGCCCGCGCCAGCACCTGTTCCAGATTTGTGAAGAACTGCTGCCAGCCATACTTGGCGCCCTGGTAGGCCTGCTCCTGGTCGTGACGGAAGCCCGATTGCTCCATGCGCAGGTGGGTGCCACTGCCCGACGGCGTCAATGTCCATGTGACGATGCTCTCGAGACCATAAGCGTCCCACGTATAAGACAGTGACCTGTTCGGCTCGACCTCCAGCACCCGGCAATCGACGGAGCCCCAGTCGGCCGTGAACTTGAAGGAATGGTCCGCAACAGGCTTGAAGTCGCTCTTCATCAGCCATTCCTGGATCAGATGCGGTTGCGTCAGCGCGCGCCAGATTTTTTCCGGCGGGAAAGCCACCTCGCGCTCGACGATGACGGAGCGGATTTCGGGCGATGCGTCAGTCATTGGTCCATCCTTTTCAATAAATCTTCCAGATCGTCGAACCGGTTCTCCCAGAAACCGGCCATCTCCTTGGTCCAGTCGACCAGAGGTGCAAGCGCAGCCAACTGCGCGCTGTAATGTGTCTGGCGACCCTCGTGGCGGCCGCGCACCAGGCCAGCCCGCTTCAGCATTGCGAGATGCTTCGAGACGACCGGCTGCGAAACGCCGGCATGCGCCGTCAAAGCGCTGACGGTCTTCTCCCCTTCTCGACACAATCTTTCGAAAATGGCGCGGCGGGTCGGATCGGCAAGCGTCCTGAAAATCGCGTCCTGAGCGTCAGACACCGGAATTCATACCTCGTTGGCTATTGATTGATATATAGCCAACCAGCTATGAATGAGTCAAGGGGGCAAGCTGGACCGCCACAAAAGAAGCCGTCAGCCTGTCGCGGAAGCCCATTTGGCGGCAGATCTACTTCATGCTATTGCGCATGATTGCGGTGAGCGGCGAAAAATCACTCTTTCGCTTCGCTGCAACGCAACAAAGCTCACTTAATTCCCCGGCAAGGGGTGACAAACCCATGACAATAGGGTATGTGCGCGCCGGCATGGGAAGTTTCCCATCAACCAGCAAAGAAAAGCAGACGTACTCGCTCCTGCCTTCACTGGCAGATATCCAAGGCTCGACCAAGGATAGTCCATTCGGAGCGCTCTGGCTGTTGAAGCAACAACGAGGTTGATAACATGAACATCATTCAGCAGTTGGAAGCCGAACAGGCTGCCAAGATCGAAGCCAAGCGCACTCTTCCGGAATTCTCCGCTGGCGACACCCTTCGCGTCAACGTGAAGGTTACGGAAGGCACCCGTACCCGCGTTCAGGCCTATGAAGGCGTCTGCATCGCCCGCTCCGGCGGCGGCCTGCACGAAAACTTCACCGTTCGCAAGATCTCCTACGGCGAAGGCGTCGAGCGCGTATTCCCGATCTATTCGCCGATGATCGAAAGCGTCGAAGTCGTTCGCCGCGGTAAGGTCCGTCGCGCCAAGCTCTACTACCTGCGCGACCTGCGCGGCAAGGCTGCCCGTATCGTTGAAAACACCGGTACCCGCGCCCGCAAGCTCAACGACAGCGAGCGCCAGGCTCTTGCTGACGAGAAGGCCCGGATCGAAGCCGAAAAGGTTGCAGCTGCTCAGGCGCTGGCAGCCGAAAAGGCAGCTGCTGAAGCAGCCGCTGCAAAGGCAGCCGAAGAAGCCGCTGCTGCAGCTGCAGCCGCCGCGGAACCGGCAGCAGAATAAGTTTCGATTTTTCGGACTTCAGCATGATCAAGGCGGCCTTCGGGTCGCCTTTTTATTTGGGGGATGGCGCGAAGGAAAATTCTCTCTTCGCGTCAGTTTTGGAGCGGCTTTTCTGTTTTTGCGCCCGCTTAAATGGCATTAGCCTTGCCATCCGCGCTGCAACTATGACAATTTTCGATCGCGCTATTTTGGGGAGATATCCATGACATTCCGTCGTTCGTTCCTTCTGGGCCTGGGCGCCCTGATGCTTGCACCTTTCGCAGCCTTCGCGGCAGACCTGCCGAACCTGAACGGCAAGACCGTCGTGGTCGTCACCGAGAATGCCTATCCGCCGCTGCAGTTCGTCGACCCCAAGTCCGGCAAGGCGATCGGGTGGGAATATGACGCGATGAACGAGATCGCCAAGCGTCTGAACTTCAAGGTCGAATACCAGAACACCAGTTGGGATGCGATGATCCAGGCCGTTTCCGAAGGCCAGTACAACATCGGCATGACTGGCATCACCATCAAGGAAGACCGCAAGCAGAAGGTCGATTTCTCCGATCCCTATATGCGCTCGCAGCAGTTCATGCTGGTGCGCGGCGATGAAAGCCGCTTTACCGATGCCAAGAGCTTTGCCGCCATAAAGGAAGGCCTGATCGGCGCGCAGCCGGGCACGACACCCTTCTATACCGCCGTCTACGAAGTTCTCGACGGCAACGAGCAGAACCCGCGCATCAAGCTCTTCGAAACCTTCGGCGCCACCGTCCAGGCTCTCAAGACCGGCGATGTCGACACCGTTCTGACCGACGGCACCGCCGGCAAGGGTTACGTCGATGCCTCGAACGGCTCGCTGAAACTGGTCGGCGGCCCGCTCGGCACCGAGGATTTCGGCTTCATCTTCCCGAAGGGTTCAGACCTCGTCGCTCCTGTTAACGCCGCCATCGCCGCCTTGAAGGCCGACGGCACGTTCGAGGCGCTGAACAAGAAGTGGTTCCTCGACTACAAGATGGGCCAGTAAGCCTGATGCGACATCATACAGGAAGCTCGCTCTGATGGCGCTGCAAGCAGGCCGGGGCGGGCACCAAACCAAGGACGACTTCCCCTGGTGGCTGGTCGTCCTTGTTCTTATCGGGGTGGCGATCGCCGTCGCCATCGTCACCAGCGATCTCTACGCCCAGGTGTTCACCACCATCGTCAGGGGCATCGGCACCACGATCTTTGTGACGCTCGTCGCCTTCGCCCTTGCCATGGCGCTCGGCCTCGGCGTTGCCTTGCTCGGCCTTGCCGACAACCTCATCCTGCGCCAGATCGCCCGCTTCTACATCGAGACCATCCGCGGCATTCCGATCCTGGTTCTGCTTTCCTATATCGCCTTCGTCGGCGCCCCGGCCTTTGTCGCGCTCTATAATACCGCGACATCGCCGCTGGTTTCGGCCGGCTGGACCGAGCCGCTGCTGGTGCGCGACGTGCCGCTAATGTGGCGGGCGATCGTCGCATTGATGATCGCCTACGCGTCCTTCATTGCCGAAATCTTCCGCGCCGGCTTCCAGGCGGTCGATCACGGCCAGATCGAGGCGGCAAAGGCGCTCGGCCTGTCGCGCTACCGCCGCTTTCGCCACGTCGTCTTCCCGCAAGCCTTCCGCGTCATCTTCCCGCCGCTCAGCAACGATTTCATCTCGATGGTGAAGGACAGTTCGCTGGTCTCCGTCCTCGGCGTCGCCGACATCACCCAGCTTGCTAAGATCTATTCGTCTGGCTCCTTCCGCTACTTTGAAAGCTATTCGATCCTTGCCTATATCTACCTCATCCTGACGATCGGATTGTCGCTGCTGTTGCGCCGGTTCGAGAAGAGGATGCGTGAAAGGCATGCCCGCTGACGCCTTATGCGGCAGAATGTCGGCATTGCCGAAGGTTTCGAAAATTGATATGAGCATCGGCATGACAAGGATCATCGGCAAAAACGGAGAAGTCGTTACGGCTTTCGTGCTGCAGGACCACAAGCGCCTGCCGGCCCGTTTCTTCGCGATGATTTCGGGCGCGCTCAACAGCCGACTTCGCTGATCACTCTCGAGGCCGGCGGTCCTGATCCGTCACCCCCCCTTTTCGAACAATGCCAATATGGATTTGCAGCCATGAGCGCTCCGCGTACTCTCTACGACAAAATCTGGGATGACCACCTGGTCGACAGCCAGGACGACGGCACCTGTCTTCTCTACATCGACCGTCACCTCGTTCACGAAGTGACGTCGCCACAGGCTTTCGAAGGCCTGCGCATGACCGGCCGCAAGGTCCACGCGCCGCAGAAGACGCTGGCCGTGGTCGACCACAACGTTCCGACCTCGGCCGATCGCCACCTCGGCATCAAGAACGAGGAAAGCCGCATCCAGGTCGAAGCGCTTGCCAAGAACGCCGCCGAATTCGGCGTGGAATACTATTCCGAGAGCGACAAGCGCCAGGGCATCGTCCACATCATCGGACCGGAGCAGGGCTTTACTCTGCCGGGCATGACCATCGTCTGCGGCGATAGCCACACCTCGACGCACGGCGCCTTCGGTTCGCTGGCGCATGGCATCGGTACGTCCGAAGTCGAGCACGTCCTGGCGACGCAGACGCTGATCCAGAAGAAGGCGAAGAACATGCTGGTGCGTGTCGACGGCCAGCTGCCGCAGGGCGTCACCGCCAAGGATATCATCCTCGCCATCATCGGCGAGATCGGCACTGCCGGCGGCACCGGCTATGTCATCGAATACGCCGGCGAAGCCATTCGCGCGCTGTCGATGGAAGGCCGCATGACGATCTGCAACATGTCGATCGAAGGCGGCGCACGCGCCGGCCTGATCGCGCCTGACGACATCACCTTCGAATACATCAAGGGCAAGCCGCGCGCGCCGAAGGGCGAGCAGCTGGAACAGGCGATCGCCTACTGGAAGACGCTGCGGACCGACGAAGGCGCTCATTACGACCGCGTCGTCGTGCTCGATGCCGCCAACCTGCCGCCGATCGTTTCCTGGGGCTCCTCGCCGGAAGACGTCGTTTCCATTCAGGGCATCGTTCCGAACCCGGACGATATCCAGGATGAAACCAAGCGCACCTCCAAGTGGCGCGCCCTCGACTATATGGGCCTGAAGCCGGGCACGCCGATGACCGATATCAACATCGATCGTGTCTTCATCGGCTCGTGCACCAACGGCCGCATCGAAGACCTGCGCGCCGTCGCCAAGGTCGTCGAAGGCAAGACCGTAGCATCGACCGTCGATGCCATGATCGTTCCGGGCTCCGGCCTGGTGAAGGAACAGGCGGAAGCCGAAGGCCTCGACAAGATTTTCAAAGCAGCCGGTTTCGACTGGCGCGAACCGGGCTGTTCGATGTGTCTGGCGATGAACGACGACCGGCTGAAGCCGGGCGAGCGTTGCGCTTCCACCTCGAACCGCAATTTCGAAGGCCGCCAGGGCTTCAAGGGCCGCACCCATCTGGTCTCGCCGGCCATGGCAGCCGCCGCCGCGATCGCCGGCCACTTCGTCGATATCCGCGAATGGAACTGATCGGCATCGATCCATAAATCACAGCAAAGGGCGACCCGGCGGTCGCCCTTTTTGTTTGTCCGGACGGGGATATTTCCAGCCTTTCCGATCCCGAAGCAGACCCTTCGGCCGGGCACCCCATTACCGAGAGCAGCGCCGTCGTTTCTCGCGCTCCGGTACCCACTTCCCTAACGTGATGCCGGCTACCGATTTTTTATCGACTATCCGTTTGAAATCCCTGCCTACTTCAGCTACAAAGCATGTTCTTAATCGATAAGGGCTGCACTAATAAAATAGGGAGGCACCTACCGTTGAGGACGCAACGTGCTCTAGGTTCATATATTTTCGGGGTTGTTTTCGCAGGATTGGCCGCTACGGGCTGCACGACGACGACAAAGCCACCACCGACCAGCAAAAGCTCTACCGGCTCCATTCGGCCGGCAAAGGTCACCTACAACTACACCACAAAAGATCGCGACTGTTTGAAGCGAGCGATGTATTTCGAGTCCGAGCACTCGGACAATAAGGGCTACATGGCCGTGGGGACGGTCGTCATGAACAGACTGACCTCGGGCGCCTATCCCGATTCGATCTGCGGTATCGTCTCGCAGCAAAAACAGTTTGCGCCGGGCGTGATGACGCGGCAGGTGCTGCCTCAGGCCGATTCCGATCTTGAGGTCGCGGCGGCAGCACTTCTGCGCGGCGAACGAAATCCCGACGTCAAGGACGCCATGTTCTTCCACACCGAAGGCCTGAAATTCCCATATGACAACATGCATTATGTTGCCTATGCCGGCGGAAATGCCTTCTACGAGAAACGCGATCAGGACGGCGAGCTCGAGACGCCGGCACCGCTACCGGGCTACGAGGTCGCGATGAACTACGTGCCGTCGCAGACGATGATTCAGTCGGCGCCCTTCCCGGTTCTGTTGCCGGCAGCGGACCAAATCCCCGTGGTAACGCCCGACGTCACGACGGCCGCCATCCCGCTGCCGACCGCGACGGCCACCGTCCCGCCGCCGATCTCCATGCCGGTCACGTTGCCGACATCCACCATTGCGGTTCCCATTCCACGTCCCGCAATCGACAACGCTGTCTTCACCAGCAGCATCGTCAAGGCCGGCGGCTAAAGCAATTCCATGAAAAAGGCCCGGAGCATACGCTCCGAGCCCAATGGTGCAGGCACAGGCCCGTCGATCAGAACGTTGCCGTGTCCGGGTTCGGCCCGATGCGGCCGCCTGCCGAATCCAGCTTGGCGATTTCCGCCAGGTCGTCAGCATCGAGCTTGAAATCGAATACCTTGAAGTTCTCCTCGATGCGGCTTGGCGTCACCGATTTCGGGATGACGATCAGGCCGTTGTCAATATGCCAGCGGATGACGATCTGAGCCGGAGTGCGGCCATGCTTGGCGGCGACCTTGCCGATGATGGCATTGCCCAGAAGCTTGCCCTGGCCAAGCGGGCTCCAGGATTCCGTCTTGATGCCGAGCGTGTCATGCACGTCGCGCAGCGCCTTCTGCTGGAAAGTCGGATGCAGCTCGATCTGGTTCAGCACCGGCGTCACGCCGGTTTCGCCGATGATCCGGTCCAGATGCTCCTTGCCGAAGTTGGAGACGCCGATCGAACGGGCACGGCCCTCTTCCTTGAGGCGGACGAAGGCCTTCCAGCTATCGAGATAACGACCGCGGCGCGGCGACGGCCAGTGGATGAGATAGAGGTCGATATAATCGGTACCGAGACGCTTCACGCTCTCGTCGAAGGCCTTGAGGGTCGAATCGAAACCCTGTGCTTCGTTCCAGAGCTTGGTAGTGAGGAAGATATCCTTGCGGGCAACGCCGGACTGACGCATGCCCTCGCCGACGCCGTCTTCGTTGGCATAGATGGCAGCGGTGTCGACATGACGGTAACCGGCCTTGAGCGCCGTGCTGACGGCCATCGGCGCGACGTTTTCCGGCGTCTGCCAGACGCCGAGGCCGACCTGCGGGATGGAATTGCCGTCATTGAAAGTGATTGTCGATTGATTGGTCACGATAGTCTCCAAAGGACTTGCAAGTGATGGATTAAAGGCATGGTTTGAACCCAGGCGATCGCCCGAATTTCCCTGCGCGCATCGCAGCCGCTGCGCCGGTCAAAAAGCCATATAATGCACGAGGGCGAGATTATCACCCCGCTCAGCGGATCAGATGACGCGAACTGTTGTTCCCCGGCGGAAAAAGCGGATGAGCCGGCGCATGTCGCCGAGGCTGACCGCGATACAGCCGGCGGTGGGCTCGTAACCGGGCTTGATCAGGTGAAAGAAGATCGCCGAGCCGCCATTGCGCCGCCGTGAGCGGATATTCCAGTCGAGAACCAGGCAGACGTCGTAAAGGCCGTCGCGCCGCAGCATCTCCTCGTGGCTCGGCCTGAACGGTGCCTTCACCAGCCTGTTATAGTTGGCATTCTCCGGCTGGTCGCACCAGAGCATGTCCTTGCGGATCCGCCGCATGGGCAGCGGCGTCGGCAGCGACTTGATGCGATCGCCGCGCGTAAAGCCGTAAAGCAGCTTCATCACCGCCACCGGCGTCGCGCCGTCGCCCTCCCGCTTCAGCACTTTGCGGCCGGATCGTCCGATGGCGGCCGGGACCGTCAAGGCTCCAAGCTGGACGAGAGCACGCGTCGATTTTCCTGGCTTTGGACGAACGATGATGGTGGATGAGGCCCGCCGGCCACCCGCCCTTGCTTTTTCCATTTTTCTCACATGTTTTTGCTTTGCGTGTGATTTCATTTGAAATCATAGCAGTTTCAATTGGACGACCAAGCCCGAGCCTCCGTGCGACTTGCTAAAAATGCAATTTGGCGTAGGACTTAGGCTAAGAGAACACGAGGGCCCGAACGGCATGACCGCACGCACCATTCTACTGGTGGATGACGACAACGACCTGCGCGAGATGCTGGTCGAGCAATTGTCGCTATACGAGGAGTTCACGGTTCTGCAGGAGGCCACCGCCGGCAAGGGCGTGCAGGCTGCCCGCTCGGCACCCGTCGATCTCCTCATCATGGATGTCGGCTTGC
>JAGWJK010000051.1 GCA_028865845.1 Rhizobiaceae bacterium | reverse complement strand
AGCCAGTCGAGGGTGACGGAGAAGATCAGCACCAAGACGAGACCGAGGACGAAGCTCGGCATCGTGAAGCCAATGACGGCACCGGCCATGACGGCGCGGTCGACAAGGCTCTCGCGATGCAGCGCCGCATAGACGCCTGCGGAACATGAACGCGAAAGGCTGAGCCATGGCGAACATTTCCCTTCCCGGCCTTGCCACCGGCGAACGCAAGAAGCGCAAGCGGCGCGGACTGCCGATCGTTGTCGCTATCGGCCTAATCTGGATTGCGGCGATGGTGCTGATCGCGCTGACTGCTGATTGGATCAGACCGTTCAACATTACCGCATTCGATCTGAAGAACCGCCTTGCGCTACCCGGAAATCCCACGCACTTCCTCGGCACGGACGAGCTTGGCCGCGACGTGCTGTCCCGGTTGATCGATTCCATCCGCATATCGCTGTTGATCGCCTTCGGCGCGACGCTCATCTCGGCCTTCGTCGGCACGCTGCTCGGCTTCCTTGCCGCCCATTTCAGGGGCATCGTCGAGCATATCGTGCTGATGCTCGCCGATTTTCAAGCGGCCATGCCATTCCTGATCATGGCGCTGTCCGTGCTCGCCTTCTTCGGCAGCTCGCTGCCTTTGCTGATCTGCCTGATGGGTTTCTACGGCTGGGAGCGCTACACGCGCATTGCGCGGGGCCTTGCGATTTCAGCCAGCAAGCAGGGATACGCCGCGGCGGTGACGCAGCTGGGCGCACGTCCGACACGGGTCTACATCGGTCATATCCTGCCCAACATCGCGTCGACCCTGATCGTCTCGATGACGCTGACCTTTCCGGAAGTCATCCTGGTGGAAAGCAGCCTGTCGTTCCTCGGTCTCGGTGTGCAGCCGCCGATGACCAGCCTCGGCAATATGGTGGGCTACGGGCGCGAATATATCACCCGCGCGCCCTGGATCATGCTGACACCGTCTGCGGTGATTATGCTCACCACTCTGTCTATCAGCATGGTCGGCGACTGGCTGCGCGACAAGCTCGATCCGACCTTGTCGTAAGGCCGGATCGGCTGCCGTTTCATTCACAGAATGCCGTGCTCCGGCCTTAGGCGGAGGTGGCATCCGTCGCGGCGGTGCCCGAGCTGCTCGATGCCGACGGCCAGCTGATGTAGTAGAACTGCGATCCGACCTGACCGAAATAGGCTTCGTTGCCGGTGGTCTTGTCGACGAAACTGCCATCGTCGTTGCGCACGAAGGTGCCGTCCGAGCCGCGCGTCAGATGGGCCTTCAGGAAGTCGTTCCAGTCGCTCGTCGAAATCGTCGTGGCCGTATTGCCGGTCTTATCGGCGGCGCTGGTGCCGTCGACGTCCCACGCGGTGATCGAGGTGCCGGCCGTCGGGTCGGAAACCGTCAGCGTGCCGTTCTCGAGCGCGGTCAGCATCGCCTGCGACTGGCCGCCGGTGCCTTCGGCTTTGACGGCGTCTTGGAGGTTCTGCTTCAGCAGCTGCATGAAGGAGCTGCTGGTCATGTTAGGATTTTCACTGTCGGACTGCGAGGTGTCGGTGGTGTTGTCGCTGCTCGACATGCCGTTGAGGAGGTTGGTCAGCGATGCCTGCGACTGCGACGGCAGGCTGGAGAGGTCGCTGCTGCTGCTGTCGCCGAGCAACGAGCTGGTGGTATCGTCCTGCGACATGTCGTCGGGCGTCTGCAGCAGTTGCAGCGCCATCTGGGATGCGAGCAGTCGGGTATTGGTCAATGCGGAGACCATGGCGTTTCCTTCTCGATGTGGCCCGCCCCGGCGGACATTTGCCGGCGATGCTACGAAAAAGGACTTACGCGGGGCTTGTCTTGTCATTTCGCTCCGGGGCAACGGCCCTAAGAGCCGCCGACCCGCATCGATATAAACACGTGAGCGCGGCCGGCTGTGAGCGCTATGAGCGGCCCGGCGGCGGTGGAGTCTTCGCATCGCTACCGTGGTGTGCCTGGAGTGGCAGTTCCGGCAGGAACAGCAGGGCAATAAGCGCAAGCGCGACGATCGCGGTCCCCGTCGCGAAAGTCATGGCGATAGCATGTCGGTAAAGCGCGATGGCGGCGGCATGTGCCTCCGGCGACGCCGTGGCGAGCTGTCTCATGCCGCTTTCGGTCAGCGACGACATGTCGAGGCTGCCGGAAGCGCCGGTCGCCTGCTGCACGCGGTACGCCAGGATAGCGCCGGAACCGGTAACGCCCACCAGACCGCCGAGCGATCTGAAGAAGGCGAGCGTTGCCGTACCGACGCCGCGATGGGCGAAGGGCAGGGCGTTCTGCACCGCGATCGTCATGTTCGGCATCACCAGCCCGAGCCCGAGCCCGAGCGCGAACACGGAAGGTTCGATGATACCGAAGCCCTGGCTGGTCGCCGCCGCCCAGGCGAGCGTCGCAAAGGCCACCGTGGCAAGGCTGAGGCCGAAGAGCTGCGCCGGCTTGTAGCGGCCGGAGCGCTGCAAAAGCACACGGCCATTGACCATGGAGGAGATGACGACGCCGATCATCAGCGGCCCCGTCAGGAAACCCGAATGCGAAGGGCTGACGCCCATCACCATCTGGAAGAACAGCGGGAAGAACAGGCTGGCGCCGAGCATGCCCATGAAGGTCAGGGCGAGCACGATGCAGGCGACGACGAACAGGCGGTTTCGAAAGAGATCGAGCGGCAGCACCGGCTCCGGCTCATGCCGGACATGCAGGACGAAGAGGACGCCGAGAATGACGGCCGCAGTGGAAAGGCCGATGATCTGCCAGGAATTCCACGGCCATTCGTTGCCGCCAAGCGCCAGCGCAAGCAGAAATGAGGTCGTGCACGCCGTGAGAAATGCGGCGCCGAGGTAGTCGATATGGCGGCTGCGGACCTGGTGCGGTCGCTTCATGGCGCGGCCGATCATCACCAGCGCCACCGCGCCGATCGGCAGGTTGACGTAGAAGATCCAATGCCAGGACAAAAGATCGGTGATGATGCCGCCGACGATCGGGCCGATAACGCTGCAAACCGCAAAGACGGCGGCGATCGAGCCCTGATTGCGGCCGCGCCTCGCCGGCGGCACGAGGTCGCCGATGATGATTTGCGCCAAAGGCAGCAAACCGCCGGCGCCCAGTCCCTGGATGGCCCGGAAGATGATCAGTTGCAATAGTGTCTGCGCCATGCCGCTCAAGACGGAACCGAGAAGGAAGATCAGTATCGCCGCGTAGATCATCGGCTTGCGGCCATATTGGTCGCTGAGCTTTCCATAGAGCGGCATGGTGCTGGTCGAGGCCAGAACATAGGCGCTGACGACCCAGGAGAGATGCGTGACGCCGCCGAGATCGCTGACGATGCGCGGCAAGGCGGTGGCGACGATGCTCTGGTCGATCGCGCCAAGACCGAGCACGATCATCAGCCCAAGGATGACGGCGCGGATTTCGCGTTTGTCGGGGGCATCGCCCTCGCTGCTTGCAGGTTGCGGGCTTGCGGCCGATGCTTGCGCCGTCATTGTCCGATGTCTCCAAGCGGGCCGATGGCAGCGCGTATCGCGGCACGCGCCTCGGGCGATAATTTCACGAGTTCGAAGGCGAGCCAGTCGGTCCGCCTTTGCTTCATGGTTCGGATCAGGGCCTGTCCCTTCTCGGTGGCGATCAGGCCGCTTCGGCGGCGATCTTCGGGATCGGCTCCCGTGCGGGCGACGAAGCCTGCCTGCTCCATCGACTTGATGTGACCAGAAATCGTCGGGCCACGCAGTTTTTCCAACCGGGCGAGTTCGGCAACCCCTATGCCGGGCTGGCGCATGATCGCGACCAGCAACAGCGCTTGAAGCGGCGATATGCTCGGGTCGTCGCTTTCCCGGCGCAATTGCCGATAGAGGCGGTGCAAAGCCGGGCGCAATGCCTCGGCAAGGGCGGTCGCCTCTTCGAGTTCCTCAAGATGTCCAACGTCCCGCATCGGTATGACTCTAGATAGATAGGCTTCCTATCTATCTAGATAGCGCAACATCAAAAGCTGGGCAAGTCACTCAATCGTGTGGAACTTTTTCAATCATCGCGCGTTAAATTGCGCTCGCTGAGTGTCCCGTTCTCCGGAGGAGGAGCCACGGAGAACGGGATTGCTCGCGACAAAAAAGGAGAGTGCCCGTGAAGCGATTTCTGACGGCGGTGACCGCGACCGCCATGAGTGCCTTGTTTGCAGTCTCATCCATCGTTCCGGCTGCTGCCGGGCCGATCATGAACATGTCCTCTTCGGCCATGCCGGCCCAGGCGGCTCCGGCCGAGACGTCCGGCGTAACGCAGGTGCAATATCGCCATCATCGCCCGGTGGTTCGCCCCGGACACCGGCCACCCGGCCATCGCCCTCCGGCTCATCGGCCAAACCATCGCCCGAACTACCATCCTGGTCACCGGCCGAACTATCACCCCGGGCATCGCCCAGGCTACTGGAACGGTCATCGCGGCTATCACTACGCGCGCCCCGGCTATCGCCGCTACAGCGACGGCTGGTGGTATCCGGCAGCAGCGTTCACAGCCGGCGTCATCGTCGGCGGCGCCGTCGCCAGCCAGCCGGTGCATTCGAGCAGTCACGTGCAATGGTGCAGTGATCGCTACCGCTCCTATCGCGTCTCCGACAACACCTATCAGCCGAACAGTGGCCCCCGCCGCCAATGCGTTTCGCCGTGAGGCGGATGGCTGGATGACGGCCACGGGATAGGCTAGGCAGTCTATTTGTTGCTGCCATCAGAAATTTGAACCGCCCGCGACAGCCTGTTGCGGGCGGTTTTTGTTTGCGCAGGCAAAATCCGATCGCGACGCCACTTGCTCACGCCGGCTCGGTTACCGGCTGCGGCAGTTTAAGGCCGGTCAACTGCTCCGAGACGTCCCAAAGCCGCCGCCAGGCAGCCCGATCCTCTGCATGCGGCAGGATTTTTGCGCGTACGGGCGGTCCTTTCAACTCATAGAATCCGGCCGGCCCATACATGACGCCGCCCTCGGTTGCCGGGGAGGTGGCGGCAAGCAGGGTCGGCAATGCGCCTTCGGCCGCCGAATGCGCCAGCAACGGTTCGAGCCAGCGGCTGAAGCGCTCGCCAAGCCCGGGTTTCTCCCGGTCCATGCGCCGGCCGGCGCTCTGCAATCCGGTGACCGCGTAGCCCGGATGCGCGGCGGTGCTCATCAGGTTCCAGCCGCCGGCGCGGGCGAGCCGCTCCAGTTCAAGGCTGTACATCAGCGTTGCCAGCTTGGATTGGCAGTAGGCGCGCCATGCGCCGTATCCCCGCTTCCATTGCAGATCGTCGAAATTGATCCGGCCATTGCGATGCGCCAGGCTGCTGACGGTCACGACACGCGGGCTTCTTGCGGCGAACACCTTCGGCAGCAATCTCATATTGAGCGCGAAGTGCCCGATGTAGTTGGCGCCCATCTGCATCTCGAACCCATCTTCGGTTTCGTGCCGCTTCGGTATGGCCATCACGCCGGCATTGTTAATGAGGAGATCGATATGCGGAACGGAAGCGGCAATCCGCGCGGCGGCATCGGCGACCGAGGCGAGGCTCGCAAGATCGAGCGGCTCGAAGGCCACATTGGCGTCGGGATAGGTGCCGCGTATCCTTGCCAACACGTCCGCGCCTTTCTTTTCGTTGCGCGAGGCTATGATGACGCGGGCGCCAGCACCAGCCAGTTCCTTGGCCGTTTCGTAGCCGATGCCGCTCGTCGCCCCGGTGATCAGGGCGATACGGCCTGTTTGCGAGGGAATGTCCTTGACGGTCCAATCGGTCATGGCGGGTCCTATTGCTTGTTGTGCATAAGTTTATTTATTGCACTTGATGCAAAAATACAATAGATGCCAATATGCAACTCAGCAAGATTTTGTAATCAAGCCGCCGCAAATGCCTTCGAATTGCCATGCTGCTCGCGGCTCATCGACCGATATTCGAAGCAATTGCCAAAGAATGGACATGTGGAATGACGACCAAAACGACGTGCTCTGATTTCGTGAAGTTCTTCCGCAACTGGGTCAGCAACCCGATGCAGGTCGCGGCGATCGCGCCGTCGGGCGAACGCCTCGCGCGATTGATGACGCAGGAGATCGACGCGCTCGATGGTCCTATCCTCGAACTTGGCCCCGGTACGGGCGTCTTCACCCGTGCTCTGCTTGCGCGCGGCATCCCCGAAAGCGATCTGACCCTCATCGAATACGGCGAGGAGTTCGCGTCGGTCCTGCGCGGCCGTTTTCCGGAAGCGAGAGTGGTGAGGATGGATGCCGCGCGGCTTGCCGAATGCGGCCTGTTCGACGACGCGCCCTTCGGCGCGGTGGTCAGCGGCCTGCCGCTTCTGTCCATGTCGCCCGAGAAGGTCGCTGCAATCGTTGGTGGTGCCTTTGCGGCCATGAGGCCGGGCGGCGCTTTCTACCAGTTTACCTACGGCCCGCGCTGCCCCGTGCAGCGGCAGATCCTCGACCGGCTCGGCCTCAAGGCAATCCGCATCGGCAGCACGGTGCGCAACATTCCGCCTGCTGGCGTTTATCGGATTTCGGAAGGAAAATCATTTGAGCTCTCGCTCGACGGCACCAAATACCGTAGCGAGAAAGAGGATGCCGGAATTGCCGCCTATGCGGCGGAAAAGGGCGCGGCCGATGTGGGGAGGCCGGAAGCAGGTGCATAATGGGGGGCACTTATGGCAGACGTTAAAGAGCTCGACGGCGAAGTGAAGGAAGGCCGGCGCGAACGCAAGCGCCGCCAAACGCGCGAGCGGATAGAGGCGGCGGCGCTCGCCTTGTTTCTGGAGCGGGGCTTCGATCGTACGACGATCGAGGACATCACCGAGGCAGCCGATGTCTCCAAGCGCAGCTTCTTCGACTATTTCCCCAGCAAGGAGGAAGTGGTTTTCGCCTGGCAGGACAATTTTTCCAACGAACTCGCCGATGCGATCGCCGCGCGGCCGAAGGACGAACCGATCGTCGAGGTCATCGAAGGCGCATTGACATCAGCCCTCCTGACGGCTTCTGCCGATCCCCAGCGTCTCGCCATCGGCGCTCTCATCCGTGATACCCCTGCGCTCTGCGCTCGCGACCAACTGAAATACGCCAAGCTGGAACAGAAACTGACCGAGGTGCTTTATGCGCGTTCGGGAGGCGGCGAGGATGAACGGTTTCGGCTGCGTCTTCTCTCGGCCATCGTCGTCAGCGCGATGCGTATCGGCGGCGAGCGCTGGAACGAGGGGCCGCGGGACGTTCCGCTCCAGGATTTTGCACGTGGCATTTTCGACGAGCTATGGACTGCGCTCGCCGACCTCGGAGCGCAACTGCGGCTGCATCCGGTTCGGCGCTGATCCTCAGGTGAGGGCGCCGGCTGTCTGCGGTGGCGCGAGCTGCCGCCGCTGCCGCAAGAAATCGATCAATGCCCGCAGCTTTGCCGGGACGCGGCGGCGGTCGGCATAATAAAGCGTCAGGCCCGATAGCGACGGGCTCCAGTCCGAGAGAATGCGCACCAGCCGGCCATCGTCGAGGAAACGATCGATATAGCCGTTGATCATGTAGGCGATGCCGATGCCGTCGAGCGCTGCCTGGGTCAGAGCCGCCGAATCGTTGAGGATCAGCCTGCCATTGACGGCGAGCTCGATCTTTTCGCCGTTCTTCTCGAATTCCCAGCGCTCGATCTGGCCGCTCGACGAATGGCGGAAGCCAATGCAATTGTGGTTGAGCAGGTCATGCGGATGCTTCGGGATGCCGTGTTGGCCGAGATAACCGGGTGCGGCGATGATATGGGCCGAAATTGCCGGTCCGATCTTCACCGCGACCATGTCGCGCTGCACGAGATCGCCGAAGCGAATGCCGGCATCGAATCCCTGGCCGACGATATCGACCAGCGAGCCTTCGATGCGTACTTCCAGTTCGATTTCAGGATAGGCGTCGAGGAAATCGCGCAGCACCGGCTGAAGCGCTATCATATATCCCGCCCGGGCGACGTTGATGCGCAGCAGTCCTGCCGGCCGATCGACGGCCTCGCCCAGTTCCTGCGCGGCAGCCGTGAGATCGTGGACCGCCGGCACGACGCGTTCCAGATAGCGAAGCCCGGCTTCGGTCAGGCTGACGCTGCGCGTCGTGCGGTTGAAGAGCGCGAGCCGCATGCGGCTTTCAAGCTTGCTGACTGACTGGCTGACCGCGGAAGGCGAGACGCCGAGCCGGACGGCGGCGGCCGAAAAACTCCGTTCCTCCGCGACGATGACGAATGTCACCAGCCCGTCCAACATGTCCTGACGCATGAGCACTCTCCGAGGTTCTGGGAAATAGATTAATCAGAATTTCTAAAAAGGTCATCGCCGATTTGTGAGATTATCAAACATATTCGACGGGACTACCTTGAGGCCAGCGAACAAGGAGTAACTGAAATGTCCGATATGAAATCCAAGACGCTTTTCGTTACCGGCGTGTCGACCGGCTTCGGCCGCGCGCTCGCCGAAGCTGCGCTGGCGGCCGGTCACAGGGTTGTCGGCACGCTGCGCAAGGAGGCGGATCGCCTCGAGTTCGAGCAACTTAAGCCCGGCGCCGCCTTCGGCAAGCTGCTCGACGTCACCGATACGGCAGCGATCGCGCCTGTCATCGCCGAGGTCGAAAAGGAGATCGGTGCAATCGACGTGCTGGTCAACAATGCCGGCTACGGTCATGAAGGTCTCGTCGAGGAATCGACGATCGACGAACTGCGCTGCCAGTTCGAGGTCAACGTCTTCGGCCCCGTGGCGCTCATTCAGGCGGTACTGCCCTATATGCGCAAGCGCCGTGCCGGCCATATCCTCAACATCACATCGATGGGCGGCATCATCACCATGCCCGGCATCGCCTTTTATCACGGCAGCAAGTTTGCCCTCGAAGGGATTTCCGAGAGCCTCGGCAAGGAGGTGAAGAGCTTCGGCATCCATGTTACGGCAGTCGAGCCCGGCGGTTTCCGCACCGATTGGGCAGGCCGCTCCATGGTGCGTGCGGAGCGTACGATTGCCGAGTATGATGAGATCTTCGAGCCGCTGCGGCAGCGCCGCAACGAACGTAACGGCAGGCAGCCAGGCGATCCGAAGAAGGCCGCAGAAGTTATGCTGAAGCTCATTGCATCCGAAAACCCTCCGACCCATCTTCTGTTGGGCCGCGATGCCATCAGCCTCGTTCGCGAAAAGCTTGGTCTTCTCAAGACCGAGTTCGACGCTTGGGAGCAGGTCTCGGCTTCAACGGATTTCGAGTAACGTCAACAATATTCAAAGGGACGACAATCATGTCAGATTTGAACGCAGCAAAATCCGGTCAATTCAAGATCGGCGGCGACCTCACCGTCAATCGTCTCGGCTTCGGCGCCATGCGCATCACCGGCGACGGTATCTGGGGCGAACCTGCCGACCACGACGAGTCGGTTCGCACCCTGAGACGTCTGCCGGAACTCGGCGTCGACTTCATCGATACCGCCGATTCCTACGGTCCCGACGTTTCCGAACGCCTGATCAAGGAAGCTCTGCATCCCTATGACAAGAAGATCGTCATCGCCACCAAGGCGGGCCTGACCCGCACCGGCCCGGGCGTGTGGATCCCCCTCGGCCGTCCGGAATATCTGATCCAGCAGGCCCACAAGAGCCTTCGCAATCTCGGTGTCGAGCAGATCGACCTCTGGCAGCTTCACCGGATCGACCCGAAGGTGCCGGCTGCCGAGCAGTTCGATGCCGTCAAGTCGTTGATCGATGACAAGATCATCCGCCATGCCGGCCTGAGCGAAGTGTCCGTTGCCGACATCGAAGCGGCGTCCAAGCACTTCAATGTCGCCACCGTGCAGAACCGCTACAATCTCATCGACCGCACGAGCGAAGACGTGCTGGACTATTGCACGAAGCACAATATCGGCTTCATCCCGTGGTTCCCGCTGGCATCGGGCGATCTCGCCAAGGAAGGCTCGCTGCTCGATACCATCGCCAAGAAGCATGGCGCGGCTCCGAGCCAGATCGCTCTCGATTGGGTGCTGAAGCGCAGCCCGGTCATGCTGCCGATCCCCGGCACCGGCAAGGTCAAGCATCTCGAAGAAAACATCGCGGCAGTTAACATCACCCTGTCCGACGAGGAATTCGCCGCGCTCGACGCCGAAGGCAAGAAAGTCTTCAAAAGCGCATAAGGAAGACTGCCTTTGCCCCCGGCGGGGAGAAGGCCGCGCATAGCACGGTTTGAGAGGGCGTGGCACGGCAACATTTCACTGAATGTGCCGTGCCGCGCCCTCATTCGATCCTTGGCGTTCCCTTTTCCTCGCGGGGAGAAGGAGCGCTTTTCGTCATCTCCTTGATGACGGCAACAAAGGCTTTCAGTCCGGCAGGCACATGGCGATGCCGCGGATAATAGAGGCAAATGCCGGGGAACGGTGGCGTCCATTCGTCGAGCAAGTGCACGAGACGCCCGTCGGCGAGACCCGGTCCGGCGGTGCGTTCTGTCATGTACCCGATGCCGGCGCCACCGGCGACCGCTTCGAACATCAGTTCCGTGCTCTGCACGGTGATCGGCCCGGTGACGTCGAGGCGGATTTCCTCGCCATGCCGTTCGAACTCCCAACGATAGATGGTGCCACTTGGTAAGCGCAGGCCGACGCAATCATGTCTCAGCAGATCCTGCGGCGTTTGCGGCCGACCCCGCTTTTCCAGATAGGATGGCGAAGCGGCAACGATCAGCCGCTCCTCGGGCTTGAGCATCACGGCGACCATATCCTGCGGCACCATGTCCAGGATGCGGATGCCGGCATCGAAACCATCGGCCGCGATATCGATCATCTTGCCCTCGGTGACGATATCGACGTGCATATCGGGGTAGCGCCGGATGAACTCCAACACGAAAGGCATCAATAGCCCCCGCGCCGCAGGTTCCGCCGTATTGATGCGCAGCGTCCCCGTCGGTGTGGCGCGGAATTGATTGACGGCCTCCATCGCCTCCGAAATCTCGCGGAGTGCCGGCTCGACCTTTCCCAGGAATTCCTCTCCGGCCTCGGTCAGTGAGACGCTACGAGTGGTGCGATTGAACAGCTTGACGCCCATTCGCGTCTCAAGCGTTGCGATGGCATGGCTGAGTGCGGAAGCGGACATGCCGAGCTCGCGCGCGGCGGCGCGAAAATTTCGCGCGACGGCAACAGCAACCACGGCATTCAGCTCGACTAACCCAGCCTTGTGCTTGCTGCTTTTCATTGTCCGATTTCTCTCATCATCGAATGCAACAATATACCGATTATCCGCACAATAATAACTGCCTATCTCTTGCGGCGACACCACCAATTCTGTCGCAAAGGCAAAAACCATGACGAAGACCATACTCATCACCGGCGCTTCCTCCGGCATCGGGAAAGCCGCGGCTAGGCTCTTTCATGAAAAGGGCTGGAATGTCGTCGCGACAATGCGCTCCCCTGACAAGGAAACGGAGCTCGCCACGCTCGACAATGTGCTGGTCACGAGGCTCGATGTCTCCGATCAGGAAAGCATTGCAGCCGCCATCTCCGCCGGGATCGATCGCTTCGGCAGGATCGATGCGCTGGTCAACAATGCTGGCTATGGCCAATTCGGTGTCTTCGAGGCGGTGCCGGTCGAGAAGATCAAACAGCAGTTCGACGTCAACGTCTTCGGCGTCATGGACGTCACGCGAGCCATCCTCCCGCATTTTCGCGCCAACAAG
>JAGWJK010001026.1 GCA_028865845.1 Rhizobiaceae bacterium | reverse complement strand
GTTTCGTCATGCCGCCCTCGCCAGAATCGCCGCTGCAGATGCCAGGCCGCGATCGTAATTGATCATGCCAAAGCCCGATACGAGACCGATCCTGGGATCGGCCACCTGCGTGCCGCCCGCTGTGCCGAGCAGCTGGCGCATGGCCTCGACAATGCCGAGATGACCGCCGGCCGCACCCGCCTGCCCGACCGAAAGCTGGCCACCCGATGTATTATGCGGAAAGGAGCCGTCGGTCGTGAAGGTGTGCTGCCGCACGAACTCCGGCCCCTCGCCTTTGCCACAGAAGCCGAGATCCTCGAACTGCATCATGGAAATGACCGCGTAGTCGTCGTAGGTCTGCACGAAATCGATCGCATCGGTCGTCACCCCGGCCATGCCGTAGAGTTCGTCGCGATCAATGATCCAGCCGCCCCGCGTCTGGATCGGATCCTCCGGAAAGCTGTTGTGCCGCTCGATGGCAGAGAGCAATCGCACGAAGGGCAATTGCAGCGCGCGCGCTGTCTCTTCGCGCATGACGAGAAATGCTTCGGCGCCAGCACAGGGCATGACGCAATCGAAAAGATGGAACGGTTCAGCGATCGGCCGCGCCGACAGATATTGATCAAGCGTTAGCGGCTTCTTCATCAGCGCATGCGGATAGCGCAGCGCATTGTCGCGCTGGGCAACGCAGAGCTTGCCGAAATCTTCGCGCGTGGCGCCGAAGCGATCCATGTAGTGCCTGGCGATCAGCGCGAAACTGGCATTGGGTCCTCCGGCGCCATAGGGATAGGAAGCATCCTGGGCAAAGCGGGAGAAGTTCGCCAACGTCTTTCGAAACGTGTCGACCTGATTGGTATCGGCCGCAACGCAGGCGACGATGTCGGCATCCCCGGCCTGCACTGCCCTCGCCGCCCGCCGGATCGAAACGATGCCGGCAGCACCGCCCATCGGCACATGATCGAGCCAGCGGGGCGAAAGGCCGAAATGCTGCGTCAATGCAATGGCCGTGTCCGGCCCCATGGTGAAGCTCGAGGCCGCAAAACCATCGAAGTCGCGATGGCTGACACCTGCGCCCTCGGCCAACGCCCGCAACGCACGCCCCAACCACCAATGTGCACTCTCGATGGAATAACGCTCATAGGGCACCGTCACCGGCACCGCCAGCACCACGTCATCGTAGGACTTTCGGGCATGCGATTTGCGGGCGTGCGAAGGCGTCATCAGGCCACCGTCAGGATGACATCGACATTGCCGCGCGTGGCGTTGGAATAGGGGCAACGCTCGTGCGCGCCGGCAACGATCTCCTCTGCCAACGCCTTGTCGATGCCGGGCATCGAAGCGGTGAGTTCGACGGCAAGCGCATAGCCGACCGGCACCGGCCCGATGCCCACCTTGGCGGTGATCGACACATCATCAGGGAGTGCAATCTTGCGCGTGCGGGCGACAAGTTTCACGGCGCCGAGGAAGCAAGCGGCGTAGCCGGCTGCGAACAATTGCTCGGGATTTGTGCCCTCGCCGCCGGGTCCGCCGAGCCCCTTCGGAACCGAAAGCTCGACTGCGAAGCTGCCATCAACGCTCCGGGCACGCCCTTCCCGGCCACCGAAGGCTGTAACAGCGGTCTCATAGAGAATCTTTTCCGGTGTCATCGAAAGCTCCCAACAAGGATTTTAAGCTTGATTTATTGTATAACATGAAAGGAGATCGGCCGGAAGACGCACGTCAACCGGCTTTACGGATCGCCGCTTTGAGTTTGCGCAGATCGAGCGCCGCACCATCCGCGACCGCTTTCGCCGCCATGGTCTTGATCTCGCCGCGCTGCAGCTTCTGCGTCGAACTCACCGGCAGTTTGTCGATGAAGACGATATATCCGGGCAGCTTGTGATAGGCGATATAGTCGCCGCAGGCCTCGACGATCCCTATCGCGCGCTCGATCGGCTCGCCACGACCAGCGGCATCGCTCTCAACGATAAAGGCGAACACTTCCTCGCCACGCAGGTCGTCAGGGACGGGCGTCACCGCCGAAGCCTTCACGGTCGGATGCTTGGAAAGCGCCGCCTCCACCTCAAGAACGGCGATATTCTCGCCACTGCGGCGCACGATGCTTTTCTTGCGGTCGAAGAAATAGAGAAGGCCGTTTTCGTCGGAATAGACGACGTCGCCGGTGTGGAACCAGCCGCCCTCCCAGGCTTCTTCCGTCGCCTTTTCGTCCTTGAGATAACCGCTGAAGAAACCATCCCTCGGGTTATCGCCCTCGGCACGCACCAGCAACTCACCGGGCGTCCCCGTTGGAACTGGCTCGCCGGCGTCGTCGACGATGCGATAGTCCATGCCAGCGCGCGGCCGGCCGATACAGCGCAAACCTGGGGTTTAATCGTCGGCGGCTGTGGTGGTCACAGCCCGCCCGCCGGTCTCAGTCATCGCCCAGGCTTCGACGATCGGAATCCGATAGCG
>JAGWJK010001025.1 GCA_028865845.1 Rhizobiaceae bacterium | reverse complement strand
AAGTCGCCATCGCCAGCCTGACGGCTTCCGATCCGACCCCGATCACCCGCGGCGTTCGCCTCGGCAACTTCACGCAGATCCGCGCTGAGTTCGGCAACCAGATGCAGGCGATCTTCGCCAACAAGGAAAGCGTTCAGCAGGGCCTCGACAATCTGGTCGCCAACGGCAACCAGATCCTCGACCGCTTCGAACAGACCTACAAGGGCAAGCAGCTTCCCTGATCCCTTCTGAAATGCGCGCCGTCCACCTGGGGCATCCCGGTGGGCGGCGTTCTCTTAGCTGCATGGAACGCCATCGTTGCGATACTGGCGTTTTGCTTTTCATCTATGCCTATTCAGAATTTTGACGCCCTGCATTCAAAGACCTGCGGCGATCTTTACGCGTTGTCACAAACGCGCAAAGATCGCTCCAGAGCAACCGCCGGAAGACGTGATGGAAAAAAAGACAACATTCAATCGATGGACGATCGGCATCCTGTTCGCAGTGCCGCAGCTCCTGCTCATCTTCACCTTCTTCTACTGGCCGGCCGGCCAGGCGGTTTATTGGTCGCTGACCTTGCAGCAACCCTGGGGTGGCGGCAACATCTGGGTCGGACTCGATAATTTCATATCGATCCTCGAGGATCCGAACTATTGGGACTCGGTGACGATCAGCATGATCTTCGCGGCGATCAGCACCGGTCTTGCCATGGCGATCGGACTGATACTCGCCGCCTTGACCGACCGGCAGCTGAGAGGCTCGAACTTCTACAGGGTGGTGTTGATCTGGCCTTACGGCATTGCTGCTCCGGCGCTCGCCATGGCTTTCCGCTTCATCCTGGCGCCCGAGGCCGGCCTTATCGCCGTCGTCAATCAATGGTGGCCCGGCATATGGGATCCGGGTCTCAACGGCACAGACGCTTTGGCGTCGGTCATCGTCGCCTTTTCGTGGAAATATATCGGCTATAACTTCATCTTCTTCCTGGCTGCCTTCCAGGGTATTCCGCGCTCATTGATCGAAGCCGCAGCCATGGACGGCTCCAGCGTGCTTCGCCGCTTCTGGGACGTCCAGTTCCCGCTGATTACGCCGACGATCTTCTTTCTGTTGGTGATCAACATCACCGAGAGCTTCCAGGACTCTTTCGGCATCGTCGACATCATGACGTCAGGCGGTCCGCACAACGCGACCAATCTCATGGTCTACAAGATTTATTCCGACGGGTTCAAAGGCCTCGACTTCTCCGGTGCTGCTGCTCAAAGCATCATCCTGATGCTGTTGATCATTCTGCTCACCATCTTCCAGTTCCGCTTTATCGAGCGGCGCGTGCATTACAATTGAGGCTGACATGGTTGAACGTACACCCATTCTGGATTTCTTCACCCATCTGATCCTGTTCATCGGCTTTCTGGTCGCGGTGGTGCCGTTCGTCCTCGTCGCAATCGCGGCATCTCACAACATCGTCGACGTCAATCGCGTGCCGATGTCGCTGATTCCGGGAACGGATTTCTGGACCAATATCCAAACCGCTTGGACGACGGCCAATCTCGGTCGCACGTTGCTTAACAGTTTGATCATGGCTGCTGGCGTTGCAGCCGGCAAAGTGTTCATCTCGGCGCTGACTGCCTTCTCGCTCGTCTACTTCAACTACCCCGGCCGGAAGCTGATTTTCTGGCTGATCTTCATAACGCTGATGCTACCGCTCGAAGTGCGTATCGTGCCGACCTATGCCGTGGCCGCCAACGTGTTGGCGCCCTATCAGGCGATCCTCGATATCACGGGCATCAGTTGGATCATTCAGACGGTTTCCGGCGTGGAAGTTACGCTGAACCTTGGCCTTCTCAATACCTATAGCGGCCTGATCCTGCCGCTGGTCGCCACGGCTACCGGCACTTTTCTTTATCGTCAGTTTTTCATGACTGTGCCGGACGAATTGACGGAAGCGGCGCGCATGGACGGAGCAGGTGCGTTACGCTTCTTCATCGACATTTTGATGCCGTTGTCGCGCAACAACATGGCGGCTCTCGGTACCATCATGTTCCTCTATGCCTGGAACCAGTATCTATGGCCGCTGCTGATCACCACCGATCCCGCCTATTTGACGTCCGTGATGTCGCTTAAGAACCTTATACCGAATGAAGGCGGCGGTGCTCCCACCTGGAATATCGCCATGGCCGGCACTCTGATCACCATGGTGCCGCCGCTCCTCGTCGTCGCGCTGATGCAGCGCTGGATTGTCCGCGGCCTGATCGTGACCGAGAAGTGAGACATCTCAGCCGCGCTCCCCTTTCGGAAGGCGCGGCTGCTTGACGCCCGGGTCCAAACGGCTTCAGACTGATCTTCATGGCCAAAATACTGCTTCTGAATGGAGTCGGCAGCGCGGGTAAAAGTTCGATTGCACGCGCTTTACAGGCGATCGCCGCTGAACCGTTTCTCCACGTTCAAATGGACGTTT
>JAGWJK010001024.1 GCA_028865845.1 Rhizobiaceae bacterium | reverse complement strand
GATAGTCGGTGACATCAACGCGCACGACACGGCCGTCTTCGTCGAAGGTGATGGTTTCCTCGCCCTCGCGGACCAGCGGCGTACCGGTCTTGCTGTTCGTCGCCCGAACGGACCAGACGGCGCGGCCGGAGAGGGGCGTCAGCGTTTCCACCAGAGAATTGACGGCGGTCTGATCGGGATATTTGTCGAAATACCCCCTGAAGGCCTCCATGATCGCCTCGCGACCGGCAAGGCTGCCGACACCGTTCGACACATAGGTCGCATCCGGTGCGAAGAAGTCTTCGATAGCTTCATAGTCGAGCCGGTTGATGGCGTCGTGGAAGATCGTGATGCGTTCTGCTGGATCGAAAATCATGGTTCAAACCTCAATACCGAAGGCGGCGAGATCGCTGCGGAGCTTCTCGGCACCGGTGAAATGGACGGCGTTCCAACCGGCGGCCTTCGCGCCTTCGACGTTGGCGAGCGAATCATCGATGAAAATGGTCGAAGCCGGGTCGAGATCGAAACTTTTCACATGCGCGTCGTAAATCGCAACATCGGGCTTGATCAGGCCGATATCGCCGGAAACGGTGACGCCGCGCGCCTTGCCGAGAAAATCGAAGCGCGCCTGAGCCTCCCGAAATGTGTCGGAAGCGAAGTTGGTGAGCAGCGTCACGTCGCGGCCCTCCGCGATCAGCTGTTCCAGGATGGCGACGCTGTCGTCATAGGCATGCGGAACCATGTCGTGCCAATATTTGCGAAAGGCGCGGATTTGCTCTTCCCGCTCGGGATGCTCGGCGATCAGCAGCGCTTCGGCTTCTTCCCAGGTACGGCCGCGATCCTGCTCGATGTTCCATTCATGCGTGCAGACGTTGGCGAGAAACCAGTTCCGTTCCGCCTCGTCGGGAATGACGCGGCTGTAGGGAATGGTCGGATCGTAGTGAATGAGAACCTTGCCGATATCGAAAACGATGTGCCGGATTTCCGTCGTCATGATGCTGTCCTGATTTTTTCAAATGCGCGTGGAATAGCCTGAGCGATCGCTTTTTTCATGACGGTCGGCAAGGCCTGAGCTTCAAGATTTGTAACCGGCTCCCACCATCCGTCATGATCGGCGATCTCTTTCTTTACCTGAGCCCGGAAGATCGACAGCCGCAGTTCGAAATGCGTGAAGACGTGCGTCACCGTCCCTGCCATCTGCCAATCGGCAGCGAAGGGAGCCGCGGCAGTCGTCGTCTCGCCATCGATCCGCGCGGTCCAGCCTGTAGTCGGCACCTCGGTCATCCCGCCGAGCAGGCCGCTCGCGACACGCCGGCGCAGATAGATTTCGCCATCGCCGTTGACGGCGACGAAGGCCGCGCCCTGACGCACCGGCTTGTCTTTCTTCGCGGCCTTGACCGGGAAATGTTCGGGATCATGCAGCCGCAACGCCTCGCAGGCGTCGTTGAACGGACAGAGCGAGCAGGCAGGGCGTTTCGGCGTGCAGATGGTCGCGCCGAGATCCATCATCGCTTGGGCGAAATCGCCGGGGCGATCAGCCGGGGTCAGCATCGCCACCTTCTGCTTCATCAAAGGCTTGGCGGCAGGCAACGGCGTCGCGATGGCGTAAAGCCTGGAAATCACCCGCTCGACATTGCCGTCCATCACCGCCGCCTGCCGGTTGAAGGCGATGGCTGCGACGGCAGCGGACGTATAATCGCCGATGCCGGGCAAGGCTCGCAGGCCTTCCTCGGTGTCGGGGAAAATCCCGCCATGGTCATTCGCGACCGCTTCGGCGCATTTCTTCAGGTTGCGGGCGCGGGCATAGTAGCCGAGCCCGGCCCAGGCGGCCATCACGTCGTCGGTCGGCGCCGCGGCACGATCGCCGACCGTCGGCCAACGCTCGAGGAATTTGGCGAAATAAGCCTTCACCGCCGGCACCGTCGTCTGCTGGAGCATCACTTCCGACAGCCAGATGTGATAGGGATCGGGCAAGATCCCGCGCGCCGCCATCGGCGGCGAAACGCGCCACGGCAGGTCGCGATGATGACGATCGTACCAGGCAAGCAGGCGGGGGGCGGTGGGAACTTCTGAGGGCTTTGTCATTGTTTGCTGCATCCATGCGCCGCGCGTCCTTCGGGATGCGCAAAGGACGCAGTAGCACTGTTGACACCATGCATGATCCCAAAATCCAACGCGATTTGGGGGTTATGCACCAGAGGAAGTATTCTATACTTGGACGAGCTGCGTCGGACGATCAAGGTCCGCGATTTAAGAACAGGATTCCGGGCCGGTTGCCAGATGCGTTATCCCCGAAAAGGCGAAAAACAGATTTCCGAACTGACCAACGGCATCATCGATCCCGTTCTGGCAAAGAGGGCGGGCATCAACACGGCTTTGCTCGGCTCCTGGGACGAAATCGCCGGCGCGGATTTTGCCGATTGCACGCGACCGGAAAAGATCGCCTGGGCGAA
>JAGWJK010000050.1 GCA_028865845.1 Rhizobiaceae bacterium | reverse complement strand
TATTACGAGACGATCTGCGGCGGCTCCGGCGCGGGGCGCGCCTTCGACGGACAATCGGCCGTGCACACGCACATGACCAATTCGCGGCTGACCGATCCCGAAATCCTCGAAACGCGGTTCCCCGTCGTGCTGGAGGATTTCCACATTCGCCCGAATTCCGGGGGGCGCGGCAAATGGAACGCCGGCAACGGCACGCAGCGGACGATCCGCACCCGCGAAAAGCTCGAATTTGCCGTTCTCTCCGGGCACCGCCGCGTCGCACCGTTCGGCGTCAACGGCGGCGAGCCTGGACAGACAGGCCGCAACTATATCAGGCGCAATGACGGTCGTATCGACGAACTCATCGGTGCCGCCCATACGGTGCTCGATGCCGGGGAGGCCTTTACCGTCGTCACGCCGACCGGCGGCGGATACGGGAAGAAAGAGGACTGAAAGACGCCTTTGGTCCGCCGGAACCGCCTCCGGCGGACCAAAAGTTAACAATTGAATCTTAGCGATAATTTGTTGACAAAATGTCGCTGTTCGATAACCTGCCATCACCCTGAAGGGCTAGCGTGAGAGGGCTCATTGGATAAGCCAAAGGACAAGAAACCGCGCGAACTGATCGTGTCGTCCGCGCACCTCGCAGTCGGCAGTTCGCCTGCCCTTTCCGAGCTTGAATACGGTTTGATCCTCTTTTCCCACGCCTTCAACCGTTGGATGGTGCGCTGCATGGCAGCGGCGGGCGTACCCAGCCTCTCGCCGATCGAAATCCTGATCATCCATTCCGTGCGCCACAGGGGACGGCCGAAGACACTCTCCGATCTATGCCTCGTCCTTGATATCGAAGACACCCATGTCGCCAATTATGCGGTGAAAAAGCTCGAAGCTGCCGGTCTTGTGAAAACAGGCAAGGCTGGCAAGGAGAAGATGATCGAGACGACCGAGAAGGGGCTGGAGGCGCTGACGCGCTATTCGGAAATCCGCGAGCGGCTGCTCGTCGAAGCCACCAAGGTCTCCGGCCTCTCCCAGAACGATCTTTCCGACATCGCCTCCCATCTGCGCGCCTTGTCCGGCTATTACGAACAGGCAGCAAGGTCGGCGGCCACGCTTTAGACGCGGGGAACGCAGCCGTTAGGGCATTTCGTCGTAAGCTTGTCCCGACTAATGCCGGGTCTGAGGCCGGATGCGTTTGCCGTCAGCGCCAAACAGCAGCGCCTTCTTGGCTGAAAAGCCGATCGTGATGGTTTCCGCGTGGCGGATGCCCTCCTCCGAACGATCTTCGACGATGACGCTCTCGCCAGATGTCAGCGTGCCGTAGAGATAGCGCGTTCCGCCGAGGTTCTCGATGACGTCGACACGCATGGTAATCGCGCCATCCGCCCGGCCTGCCTCGACGAAATGTTCCGGTCGGATGCCGACTTTTACGCCCTGGACGGGAACATGGATGTTGCAGTTGAACGAGCCGCCGGCGGAGAGCGTCACCACGCCGTCAGGCCCAAGCGTTCCGTCGAGGAAGTTCATCCGCGGCGAGCCGATGAAGCCGGCAACGAAGAGATTGTCCGGGTCGCGATAGAGCGTATCCGGCGTGCCTGCTTGTTCGATCTGGCCGCTGCGCATGACCACGATCTTGTCGGCGAGCGTCATTGCTTCGGTCTGGTCATGGGTGACATAGATCATCGTCGCGCCGATCTTCCGGTGCAGCTTGGCGATCTCGACGCGCATCGAAACGCGCAATTCGGCATCGAGATTGGAAAGCGGCTCGTCGAACAGGAAGACGGCGGGATCGCGCACGATGGCACGACCGATGGCGACACGTTGACGTTGGCCGCCGGAAAGCTGGGCAGGCTTGCGCTTCAACAGCGGCTCGATCTGCAGCGTCGCGGCAGCGGCAGCAACGCTGCGGCTGATCTCGGCCTTGGACACGCCAGCCATGCGCAGCGAAAATCCAATGTTCTGCTCGACCGTCATGTGCGGATAGAGCGCATAGTTCTGGAACACCATGGCGATGCCGCGCTGGATCGGATCGGCGTTGTTCATCTGCCGCCCGTCGATCAGCAGATCGCCGCCGGTGATTTCCTCAAGGCCGGCGATCATGCGCAGCAGCGTCGATTTCCCACAGCCTGAAGGTCCAACGAAGACTGTAAAGGAGCCATCGTCCACGGCGAGGTTCAGGCCTTCAATGACGCGCAATGCGCCATAGGATTTGTCGATGTTCTGCAATTCTAGACTGGCCATGATTTCCTCCCTATTCTCCTCCCGGCCAGGATCGAGGCCGGCTATGTCAATCGCCGTGTCGACCCTCGCAGGATAATGTCGCATTCGAGAAACGTGGTGCGGGTGTGGCTTCCCGAGGGGTCGGCCAGCCGCTCCACCAGAATATCGGTGATCGTGTCGGCGATCTTTGAGACCGGCTGCGCCACGGCGGTGATGCCGGCGTCGAGCAGGCGAAAGATCTCGACGTCGTCGAAGCTCACCAGGGAAATATCATCCGGAACCCGCAGGCCGTTTTCTTTGAACCACCCGAGTGCGCCCATTGCCATGTTGTAGTTGGCGGCAAAGATCGCGGTCGGCGGCGCGTCCGTCTGCATCAACCGCTTGGTTGCCTGATAACCGCCGTCATAGACCCAGTTGCCGCGCACGGTCAGCGCGGGATCGGTCTTGAGGCCATGTTCGGCAAGGGCTTGTTCATAACCGGCCAGGCGTTCGAGGGCGGACGAATTGGCGGGGTTGCCCGTCAGCATGCCGATGCGCTCATGGCCGAGATCGATCAGGTGCTTGACGAGGCGATAGCTCGCCTTCTGGTTTTCCACCATGACCCGGTCAGCGGCGAGGCCCTTGACGTCGTTGTTGTAAAAGACGATCGGCACATCGTGAGTGATGAGGTCGTCGACGCGATTATAGACTTCTGCCGTTCCGTCCATCACCAGAGCGTCGACGCGTTGCGCGGCGAAGAAATCAAGCGCTTCAGCGACGATGCGCGGATCGCCGCCATGGCAATAGGTGAGCAGCGCTCTGCCCGTCTGCCGGACGGAGCGAGCTAGATGCTCCAGCATGCGTGCGTGGAATTCGTCGAAGGTCGGCACCAGGAAACCGATCATGTGGGTAAGATCGGTGCGGATCGAGGCGGCGGCGGCGTTGCGCCGGTAGCCGAGATCCTGGATTGCGGTCTCGATCTGCTCGCGGTTGGAACGCCGGATGGTCTCGCCGTTCAGATAGCGTGAGACCGTGCCGACGGCGACGTTGGCGGCTTTCGCGACATCGATGATAGTCGCGTTGCGCCGTCTGCCGATCGTTCGGTCCGTTGTCTGAGGCATATGAAACTGGCTCCCAAGCCGGCTAAGGAAGAAACGTCCGCCCGAAGGCGTTTGCCCGTCGTATAGCTCAGTCCCCCGCGGCCCGCCATATCTGCGGGCCGCAGGTGAAAAACGCGCCGGTTTCATGAGGCGCCCGAGCATCAGGTCCCCTCGAAGACCACCGCACTGTGAATATGCAGACGCGGCACGGAGACCGCGATCGTGCCGTCGCCGTTGTCGTTCCAGGCCACATCCTCGCCCGTCATGGCGTCGTAGACGCGGCTCGGCTGCGACGGCAGGCGCAATTTCGCCGTGACCGGCCCGATCGCCGGGATGTCCTCGATCATTTCCATCATGCGCGTCGAGCCATCATCGGCACGTACGTCCTTTCCGCGGATCTGCGGCGGGCCGTAAAGCAGATGCAGGATATGGCGATGTTGATCGACCTGGCGGGTCAAGGTGGCGCGACCGGAGGACGGCAGATCTGTGACCATGGCGGGGTTTGGCACCAGGCGATCGAGCAGGCCGCGAACGACATATTTGTAGAGCGGCTGGCCCATGGCCCGGTAAAGCCGGAAGATCGGATAGGCGATGTAGGCGGCGCCGTTATGTTCGGTCACCGCCGCACCGAGCGCTGCTGCTGCGGGATCGTCCGGTGCGTGCTGGTGCGAGCAATAATGCTTGTAGGAGCGATTGAAATAGGATGCGTGAATTTCCGCAAGTACATTGGCTTCGCTAGCCTTTACGGTTTCCGCCTCGTCATAGAAGACGAAGGCGCTCTCCGGCATGTCGGGATCAAGCGCCTTGCCGGCCTTGACGTAGCTCGGCTTGAACGCCACCGGCGTGCTGCCGCGGCTGATGCCCATGTCGATCGCGAAGGCGCCGTTTTCTCCGATGCCGGAATGCCAGGAGGCGATCAGCTTGCCGCCGCTAGCCAGATAGGTCTTCAGCCGCGCGGCAAGGACATCGTCGACCGGAATCTCGTCGGGCAGGATCAGCAGGCGATAGTTTTCGAAACGTGCGGAGAGATCGATGACGTCGAAGGGACGCTTCAGCTCCTGCAGCATCTGCGCCGCGCCGTCATCGCTCGGATGGTTGCGTGCGCCTGCCGGAGACATGTGCTCGGCCGAGAGGATGGCGATCTCGGAAATCTGCTTTGCGCCGTCCAGAGAAGGCTCGAGCTTCTCGACGCGGGCATAGGCCGGCCCGATGGATTTATAGGTGTCCGGGTTGATCGCACCGTTGGGATGAAGCTGGTCCCCGACCAGGCATTTCGAACCCAGCGCCACCATCTGGGCGCATTCATATTCCAGCGCATCGGGATGCTTGAAGCCCCCGAATTCGCCCCAGGATGTATGAAACTTGCCGGTGTGAGCCAGGAAATCCATGCCGAGCGTTGCAGCATAGCGGGCGCTTGAGGGAAAATGATCGTAGCCCCAGCCGCCGGTCGGCAGGCTTTCCAGCTCCAGATGCGAGTAGGTGGAGAAGCGCTCGGGACCCTGCTTGTGAATGTGGCCGCAATTGTAGAAGACGCGCAGGCCGGGGAATTCGGCAAACAGCGCGTCGCTGGTCTCGCGGCGGAACTGCTCGTTGACGGCCTCGTCGTTTTTCAGGCGGTCCGCGGGATTTTCCGGATCGAGGCCGTTGCACTGCATGCGCTCGACGCAGGCCGCACAGACGCAATCGGGTGTGAGGATGATGTCGAAGAACAGGCCCTGCGTCGGATATTGCTGAGCCACTTCGCGGGCCTGGTCGAGGATGTATTTGCGCAAGCCCTCATGGTTGAGGCAGAGCGTGTGCCAGGCAGGGCTCAACTGCTTGCCGGCGGAGGGATCGTTCGGCAAGGCGTGGTGATAGCGGTTCGATGCCGTCATCGCGCGCCATTCCGGATGCTCGCGTGCCGACAGTTCATCCCACTGCACTGAAATATAGATCGGGCTTTCGATATCGGCGGCCGAAAGCGCCTTGACCATGTCGCCCATCAGGTCTGGCCGCGCCAGGTGCGGATGCGGCTTGCCGACCTTTGTCGGATAATAGGACCAGCCATGGTGGCACTTCGCGAAAATGGTGATCGAATCCACGTGCGCCTTCTTCAGCGTGGCGACGAAATCGTCCGGAT
Organism: Rhizobiaceae bacterium; assembly: GCA_028865845.1. Taxonomy (GTDB): domain Bacteria; phylum Pseudomonadota; class Alphaproteobacteria; order Rhizobiales; family Rhizobiaceae; genus Rhizobium. The sequence goes on along the minus strand of JAGWJK010000050.1, from coordinate 6,287 downwards.
CGAAATTGGCGCCGATGCCGTCGATATGTTCGGATGTGTGGAAGTCGAGATGGATCTGACGGTAGCGAAGCGGTTTGTTGGTCGTGGCGGGCATGGCTATTCCTTTGCTCCGGTCTTGGTTTGGGAACCGGCGGCGAATTGACGTTGGAAGACGAGGAAGACGACGAGAGGCATGATGGTGGTGAAGATCGCGGCCACCGACCGCAGATCCCAATTGGTGTCGTAGCTGCCGGAAATGCGGGCGAGCAGCACCGGCAAGGGAATGTTGGATCGCAGAAACAGCATCGGCAGCAGCAATGCGTTCCAGGTCCAGAGGAACTGCAGGATGCCAACGGCAAAGATCGGCGAGAGGCTGTTCGGCAGCACGATGTGACGGAAGGTGGATAGCGGGCTGCAGCCATCGACCTTGGCGGCCTCGATCAGCTCATAGGGAAAATCCTCGAAGAAGTTTTTGACGAGGAAGATCGACCAGGCAAAGGACAGGCCGACATAGGGGATCAATACCGACAGGATGTTGTCGATCAGGCCCATGTCGCGCCACAGTGAAAACAGCGGGATGATCACCACCTGCTGCGGCAGCACGAAAGCGTTGATGATGATGATCAGCAATGTCCGGCGCAGCGGAAACTTCAGGAAATGGAAGGCATAGGCGGCCGCCGGCGTCAGTATCATGGTGGCAAGCGTTGCAAGGCCGGCCGTCTGCACGGTGACCCAGAGAGATTGCGCCAGCGGATATTTGTCCCAGACGCGGATCCAGGCATCGAGCGTCAGATCGAAATGCTCGAACCGCCACCAGCCGAGCGCCGAACTGCCGGCTGGGCGCAGCGATGTGACGACGATGCCGATGATAGGTATCACCCAGATGAACGCGACGATGCCGACGACGATGGGGATCCATTTGGGGGCTCGGCCGATCATCGCGCACCTGCCGTTCTCTGGAGGATTGCCGGTATGGAAATGATCAGCACGGCGATCAGCAGAACGACGGTCGCAGCAGCACCATAGCCCAGCTTGAACTGCGTCATCGATTCCCGATACATGAAATAGCCGACCGTTTCCGTCGATCGCACCGGGCCGCCGCCGGTGAGGATATAGATGATGTCGAAGGCACGGAGCGCTGTCAGAAGATTGATGAAGACGGCGACGCGCACGCCGGGCAGTGATAGCGGCGCCATGATATGGCGCATGGTCGACAGCGGCTTGGCCCCATCCATGTAGGCGGCTTCAAGCACGGATTTGGGGATCGCCTGGATCGCTGCGAAGATCAGCATCAGCGGCAGGCCGACGCCGCTCCAGGCCGCGGCGACCATCAGCGCCCACAGCGCGGTATTGGCGTCCCCCAGCCAGGCATGCGCGAAGCCGGGAGCTCCGAACCACTGGATGATCGAATTCAGCAGGCCGCCGGCATCCGGGCGATAGATACCGATCCAGATATAGCCGGAAACCGCTTCCGATATGCCGAAAGCCGCAAAGATCATCACCCGGAAGATCGCCGTCTCGCGTGGGGCGAAGGCGCAGAGCATCGCCAGCACCCAGCCGATGCCGACCGACACCACCGTCGTACCGAGCGTAAAGATCAGCGTCGTCAGCAGCGTGTTGAGAAAGGCAGGATCGGCAAACAGTTTGATGTAGTTGCCGAAACCGATGAAAGCCGGTTTCTTCAATCCCTGTATGTCCCAGAAGCTCAAGCGGATCGTTTCTTCCAGCGGATAGATCACCGCGATCGCGAAAAGTACGATGACGGGCGCAATCAGGATGAGAGCAGCGGGCGTTTGTCCGAGCTGCCGCCGCTGACCGGCCGTCTGTCGCAACTGACGGCCTATCCTCGCCGGAGAACCCTGCCGCACGCCCGCTGCTCCCGTCGCTGGGGAGAGAGCGGGACCGGGCACAGGCATCAGTAAGAGCTCCCCGCCTTGGCTTCGATCGCGGCCAGCACGGTATCGACATTCGCCGCGGTCGGGTTCTGCAGGAACTTCTGCAACTGCACGCGATATTCATCGACGAGATCGCCCGGCAGAAGGTCGCCAAGGACGAATTGCAGCTTGGAACTCGCCACCGCCTTCGTCGCGATGCTTTGCGCCTCACCATAGAGCGACGCGTCGGTGGCGCTGCTCGGCGAAGCGTAACCTGTCTTGGCAAGAACGTTTGCGGCTTCGGCGCTCGTCCAGTAATCGAGGAAGGCGTCCGCAGCCTTGGGATTGGCGCCGTTTGAGGTCACCAGAAATTCCTTGGAGTCAACGCTCGATGTGTCGTCGTGGCCCATGCCGAGCGCCGGGAACTGGAAGAGCGAGTAATCCTTGCCTTCCGTCAGCTTGTAATCGTTCTTAGCGCGGTTGTTCATCCACATGCCGATGAGCAGGTAGTTCTTGGCATTGGCCTGGAAGATCTGGTCGGCCTCGCCGTCCCAATCGTTGGCGAGCATGATGTTCGGCGCGCCGCAGCAGCCGGCGTTCAGCATGTCGGCATATTTCATCAATGCGGTTTTGACGGCGGGATCGGTCCAGGGAATCTGGTGGGCGGCGAGCTTTGCTGCCGTCTCCACGCCGGCCGTGCGCAAGAGAAGGCTCTCGAACCATTCCGCATGCGCCCAGTACTTGCCGGGAATGGCAACGGGAGCCGTGAAGCCCGCCTGTGTCAGCTTGGGGAAGGTGGCGAGGAATTCGTCCCAGGTCTTCGGCGGCGCTGTGATGCCGGCCTTGGCGAGATGTTCCTTCTTGAACCAGATGCCGGAGCGATCGCCATAGGTGTAGGTAAGGCCGTAGGTGCTGCCGGAGATCGAGCCGAGGTCGCGCCAGGATTGGCTGAGCAGCTTGTCCCAACCAAAGGCCTTCCATTGGTCGTCGATCGGCCGCAGCGTGCCGGCATCGGCCAGTTCTTTGCGGAAGGCCGGCCAGGTGTTGATGATGACGTCGACGACCTCGCCGCCCATCAGCGCGGTGCGGATGCCGCCGCGGGCATCGCCCTGCACCGTGACCGCGACTTCGCGGATGGTGACGCCGGGGTGCTTGGCGAGGAAACCCTTCTGGATCGCATGCATCATGTCGAGCTCGGTGCCGCCGAGCCAGTTCAGGATCACCAGCTCGCCCTTGACCGCCTCCTGCGCTCGCAGCTTCGACGTCATGGCAAGAACGGCCGCGCTGCCGGCGCCGGCAAGCAGCGTACGGCGGCGGATTTTGGACGCGCCTATGGATTCAGCTGTCATGATAGATCTCCTCCCCAGGATGACGGCTTTTTGCCGCTTCATTCAATTTAATTGAAACGTTATCACCTATTTTGACGAAGGCAAGCGCGAGTTTGCCATTTTGGCAAGATATTAAAGTATATACATAGAGGGTCGTGAAGATTATCGCCTGGAATAACAGTGTATTTGAGACAAAAATCTCAACTGATTTCGAGTATTCGTTCTTCGTCTGCGTGATCGGCGATCACCTGCTGGCCAGCGGAATTTACCGCGAAAGCAGCATGCTGTTCGTCGCAGTTTTCTGACGAGGTGGCGATGATCGGGGCTTTCGAGTCCGTGCCGAAGAATTCCGCGATATGGTTGGGCTGACGCCTTGTCGCGGCCGCAAGACGGTGCTTATCTAGCCGCACTTTCTCGCACCGAAGCGTGCGGTTCCCGCCACCTTGGACCCAATCCCAGAGACATTTCGAGAGGCTATCGCGCCATGGATAATTTGCCCGCCCTCCACACCGGAAAAGCTCGCGTCGAGTTCGGGCATGTCACCCCGATCGATGAGACGCCGATTCCGTTTGCGATCATCGAAAGCGGTGAGCCGGGTCCGACGCTGTTGATTACGGCCGGCGTGCATGGCTCGGAATTCTGCTCGGCAGAAGCTGCGGTGCGGATGATGCAGACCAAGCCCGAGGAGATTAAGGGAACGCTGGTGGTCCTGCCGATCCTCAACGTGCAGGGCTTCCACAAGCGCAACATCTACATCATGCCGCAGGACGGCAAGAACCTGAACCGCATGTTCCCCGGAAAGCCTGATGGGTCGACCAGCGAGCGGCTGGCGAACTGGCTGGTGACCAAAGTCTATCCCGAAGTCGACGCCTATATCGATATGCACGGCGGCGATCTCGACGAGGGGCTGGAGCCTTTCACGATTTTCCCTGCCGGTTCGGAGAAATCCCAGGCGATGGCGAAAGCATTCGGTATTCCCGTGCTCGTGGCCGCCGGCGGTGCGGGCTATACCGTCGATGCCTCCAACAAGCTCGGCATTCCGAGCATCCTGCCGGAAGTGAGCGGCAACGGACTATGGGGCGATGCGACGGTAACACAGATGACCGACGGCGTCCGCGGCGTCATGCACCATCTCGGCATGATCGCCAATGCTCCCAAAGCGGCGAGCGCTGAGACCAAAGTGGTCACCATGTGGGTTCCGACGGCACCGGTCACCGGTCTCTGGTATCCGCGCAAGGATCTGACCGAAACGGTTGCGGCGGGCGAACTGCTCGGCGAGATCAAGACCGTCTTCGGCGAGGTGCTGGCAAGCATTCATTCGGAGAAGGCCGGCTTCATCCTCTATCGCCTGACCAGCTTGTCGGTAAACCAGGGCGAGGCGCTGCTCGGCGTCGGAACGCCGGTTTCGGCTTGATGCGGCAACCGGATGTGATGAACAAGACGATGGATAATATCAGCACGCCGCCTAATCGCGATGCCGCTCGCGCGGAATTGGTGCCGACGGGGAAGTTGCGCGTCGGGATCATCGTCGCACCGGCTCCGTCCGTCGTTTTCGCAATCCGCGAAGGCGAGGAGATCCGCGGTGTGACCGTCGACTTTGCCCATGCGCTTGCCTCTGATCTCGAAGCGCCCCTGGAGATCGTTGTCTTCATGAATTCGGGCGCTTGCACGGATGCTTTGGAAAGAGGCGAGATCGACGTTACGTTCATGCCTGTCGACGAGGAAAGGCGCCGGCGCGTGGCTTTCGGACCGGCCTATTATCTGCTTGAAAGCACCTATCTCGTGACCGGCGTTTCGGGCATCGAGACGCTCGCCGAGGTCGATCGCGAAGGCGTGCGCGTCGTCGGGATCGCCAATACAACCACGATCCGCGCTTCGACGCGCAGCCTGTCCAAGACGGTGCCCGTGGCAAAGGAATCGATTGCGGCAGCGGTCGAATCGCTGCTGACGGGAGAAGCCGAGGCCCTGGCGCTGTCGCGCGACGCTTTCCATACGCTGCTGCCGAAATTTCCCGATGCTCGCGTTCTCGACGGTGGTTTCCAGCAGACGGGCATCGCCATTGCGGTCGGCAAGGACAGGCCGTCCGCCCTCGCCTTTGCGACCGGCTTCATGAACGACGCCAAGGCGTCGGGCCTGGTGCGCAAGGCGCTGGATGCGGCCGGTTTCGCGCACGAACCGGTTGCGCCGCTTTCGGCGTAGCCCGGGCGATCAGTCCTGGATGACGCTGACGCGGCGCATCAGCCCGATGACGCAAAGCGGCAGCAGCGTGGTGATGAGGATGGTGATGAAAGCCATCGCCATGCCGAGTCCGACCGAGCCCTGCTCGAATTGCTTCCAGATGAAGGTGGCGATCGTCTGCATGCCGACGGGCGCAACGACGATCGAGGCGACGAGTTCACGCGAGGCGACGGCGAAGACCAGCAGCATCGAAGTGGCAAGGCTCGGAAACACCAGCGGCAACATGATGCGGCGGAACGCAGTAAAGCTGCCGGCGCCGCAGACGCGGGCCGCAGCCTCCAGATTGTCGCCAATCTGCTGGAAGGCGGCTGTCGTATAGCGCACCGGCTGCGGCAGCAGCAGGCAGCAATAAGCAAGCAGCAGGATGAGGCCGGTGTTGTAGGGCGTAAACGGCAATCCTGGCATATTCCAGGCCAGGATCAGCCCGACGGCGACGACGATGCCGGGCAAGGCATTCGGCAGGATCGTCATGATGTCGAGGATCATGCGGCCGCGATACCGCGTCTTGACGGTCGTATAGGCGGCCAGCACGCCGATGAGACCGGTCAACAACGCCGTACCGACGCCGAGCGCAATACTATTGCCGAGCGCCTGCAGCGCGCCGGCGCTGTCCTTGAAGACCGCGAGGAAATTGTTGAGGCCAAGATTGCCGAGCGTCAGGCCGCCGGAAATGGTGCGGGAGGACGCCGTGGCAAGAATGGCAAGGAGCGGCACGCCGGTCGCAAGAAACGCGACGACGGCGAAGGCGACGAGGACTGGGATGCCCAGAGCGCCGAGCGGACGCTTGTCCTTGTTCTGCGGCTTTCCACCTGTTGTCTCATAGGATCGTCGCGCCAGGATCCAGCGCTGCAGCAGGAAGGTCACGAGC
>JAGWJK010001023.1 GCA_028865845.1 Rhizobiaceae bacterium | reverse complement strand
CAAGCGCGTGATCGAGCGACTTGACGTCGGAAAACACTTCCGCCGTCTTCTGCTGCACAAGCATGGCATGGCGATCGAAAAGCGCCTTCACGATCGCGGCCTTCTCGGGAAAATACTGATAGACAGAGCCGATGGGGACGCCAGCGATACTCGCGAGCTCCGTCATCTTCATGTCGGCGACACCCTTCTCGGCGATCAATTTCGCCGCAACGGAAAGGATGCTGTCGACGCGGTGTATGCTGCGCTCTTGCTGCGGCTGCTTACGGAATTTGATGCGGGCGGGCCTGTCCGGACTCATGTGCCTCTCATTTCTCTATTACACGCGAGGATGCCAAGAGTGTGCCGAGCTATGCCACATGGCATCTTCAATGCACGTAAACGGGAAAAGTTCAATTTTAAGTGTAATATATCGGCACGACTAACGGCAGGGCTTGGAAGCCCTTTTTCAGGCATTCCGCAGCCATTTTTGGGTCATCCCGGCGAGGCAGCATAGAACACGCTTATGAGCCGGCTCATTGTCATCTCATTCGAATTGCCGGCACCATAAGGTGCCGGCCGCCGTTCCCGCCATCAGGCGAGATATTTCTTTAGGAAATCCATGGTTCGCCCCCAGGCGAGATCCGCCGCCTTCTTGTCGTAGCGCGCGGACGACGTGTCGTTGTTGAAGGCATGATTGGCGCCGTCATAGACGAAGATCTCAAAGGTCTTGCCGCCTGCTTCCAACGCTTTCTTATAGGCGTCGATGCCGGCATTGGTGCGATCGTCGAGGCCTGCATAGTGCAGCATCAGGGCGGCTCTGATCTTCGGCACGTCGGCGACCGGTGGTTGCATCCCGTAATAGGCGACGCCGGCTTCCAATTCGGGCGAGGCCACCGCGAAGCGATTGACCACGCCGCCGCCCCAGCAAAAGCCGATGACGCCGACTTTGCCGTTGGAGCCGTCAAGCTTGGAAAGATAGGCCAGGCTCGCCTCGGCATTGCGGACGGTCAAGGCCGGATCGAGGCCGGTGAACATGTCGCGCGCCTTGTCCTCATCTTCCGGCGTGCCGCCAAGCGGCGAGAGGAAATCCGGGGCGAGCGCAACAAAGCCTTCCAACGCGACCCGGCGGGCAACATCGCGGATATGCGGATTGAGACCGCGATTTTCGTGAATGACGATAACGCTTCCAAGCGGCCCCGCCGCATCCATCGGGTGGACGAGATAGGCTTTCATCTCCCCGCCGCTGCCAGCATAGGTGACGTCCTTCGCCGTCAGCCGCGCGTCATCGGCGGCGACGATCGCCGCACTTGCCTTGTTGGCAGCAAGCAACGGCGCGATCGCGGCGGCAGCACCGGCGGACCCTGCGAGCTTTGTCAGCTTGTCCATGAAGGCACGGCGGTCGAGCGTCAGGTGGGTGTATTCGTCGTAGGCGTTGATCATCGCCTGCGTCACTGTCGGCTTGTTCGTGTTCATCGCGGCTTCCTCCGTTCCCCGGCGACACCATCCCAAACGTGGCCGCCCGATGAACAAGATAGATCATCGAGCGAAATTTGAATGGCAGCGAAGATAACAAGAGCGTTACCGCAGGTTGCTCCGGCAAAAAATACCCGGAACAAAGATCAGGAAAAGATCATCCAGACCAGAAGCCACGCCCACATGCCGGCGAGTGCTATATAGCCGAGCGCGAAGAGCGGGCTGCGGTAGCGCAGGTTGTTGCTGGTGACATGCACATAGGAATGGGCGTAGCGCGAGATAACGAAGATCCATGCGAGAATGACGGCCGGCAGATTGTCAGCCTGGGTGACGAAGAGCACGATGGAGCAGGCGTAAAACAGGACGGGCAATTCGAACTGATTGGCGATGTTGTTGCGCACGACCAGGCTTTCGGCCGGTTCGTCCGCCGCATGGTTCTCGCGGAACTTCGAGGGATCGATCTTGCCCGCTTTCGTGACTGCACGACGGCGCAGTCCAAGCAGGCCATAGAGAATATAAACAAGCACCGCATGGGCCACCAGGGGCCAGAACATTTCATAGCCGGTCACGCCGCCAACTCCTTAGGGATTTCAAAACGGCAGACACGACCGTTCAGGACGGCTTGGAACCGTCCGGAGACAGGTAGCGAAGAATCGCGAACCGGGCCAGTAGAATGATGGTGACGACGAGCGCCAGGAATTTCAGTCGCACGACGACCGGCAGCACGCTCGAAAGCAAGGCCACCGTGCCGTCGGAGGGCGTCGCCGGCGGATAAAGCATCAGGCCGGCGATATTCTCGGTATAATCGGCGGCGATGTAGAGAACGGGCAGGAGGAAGATCGCGGCGATGGCCGCGGGCGGGATCGGTCTGCCGAAAAAGGTGCCGCCCGGCCGCACCAGTCGCATCAGGCAGAACAACAGCGCCCCGAAGACGAGCGGAAAGATCAGCTCCGGGCCGAGATACATCGCATGCAGGATCGCCGCC
>JAGWJK010000049.1 GCA_028865845.1 Rhizobiaceae bacterium | reverse complement strand
ACCGATTTTCCCGAGCCGCTTTCTCCAACGATGCCAAGCACCTCGCCCTTGGCAAGCGAGAAAGTGACATCATCGAGAACCTTGACCGTTCCAGATCGGGTCCGAAAATTGACGCGGAGATTTCTCACGGAAAGAAGAGGTACGGTCATGTCCGTCTCCTGGGGTCAATTATGTCTCTGAGGCCATCGCCGATCAGGTTGAAACAGAAGACGGTGATGACGAGCGCGGCGCCGGGAAATGTGAACGTCCACCATTCGCCGGAGAAGATGTATGACGCGCCCTCAGATACCATGATCCCCCATTCCGGGGTCGGCGGGCGCACGCCGAGGCCGATGAAGGAGAGCCCGGCCGCATTCAGGATCGCCCAGCCAAGATTGAGTGATCCTTGTACCATCATCGTCGGCAGGATGTTGGGGACGATGTGGACCGCCAGCAGCCTGAACGAACGGTTGCCCCCCATTCTCGCTGCTTCGACAAAAGTCATGTCGCGTCGTACGTTGACTTCGCTTCGGGCAAATCGCGAATAGAACGGCAGGTTGATGATTGCGGTCGCAAGCACGATGTTTTCGACACTGTTGCCCAGAGCCGCGACGATACCCATCGCGAGGACGAAGAGCGGAAAGGCCATGATCGTGTCCATGATGCGCCCGATGATTGCATCGGCCCAGCCGGCGAAATAGCCGGCGACCGCTCCCGTGGCGGTCCCGATTACGAAGGACAGCACCACGGCTCCGATCGCCATGCCGATGTCGAGGCGCGTGGCGATCGCCACTCGGCTGAAGATATCGCGGCCCAGCGCATCCGTACCGAACAGGTGCGCAAGACTTGGCGCTTTCAGGGCCGCCGACGTGTCGACCGCGAGCGGGTCGTATGGGATGATCCAAGGCGCCAGCAGAGAGATAACGATAAACATCAATAGGATCAGCGCGGCGGTAAGCGTAAGCTTGTTTTCGCCCGCCATGTGGCGAGCATCACGCCAGAAGTTGCTGGTCTGAGGGGATGTGGAAGCCGCTTCAGCCATCGTAGCGCACTCGCGGATCAATGGCGGTTGCCATGAGGTCGACCACCAAGTTGAGGAGGATATAAAGGATTGCCATCATCAGAACGAAGCCCTGTACTGCGGCATAGTCCGACGTGATCACTGCGTTGACAGCATAAGCACCGATCCCAGGCCAGGCGAATACTTGCTCCACGAGCACATTGGCACCGAGCAGGAACGAGAAGACCATGCCGAGAATGTTGACGACCGGAAGCATCGCGTTCCGTAGCCCGTAAGCGTAGACGATCCGACTGCGCGACAAGCCCATGGCGCGCGCCGTGCGACAGTAGTCGCTGGACAGCGAAGCCAGCATCGACGCGCGCGCAATTCGAGCGATTGGCGCAAGAGCGAATAGCCCCAGGGAGATCGAGGGAAGTACCAACTGCGAGAGCGCGGCCCAGAAGGCGGATACATCGCCAGCTAGCAAGGTATCGATGAGGTATAGGCCTGATATCGTCGGCGGCGCGCTGAAATAGGTGTCGTTGAGGCGGCCAAGCGGTTCGGGCGCGATACCGAGCTTGAAATAGAAGACGTAGACCAGGCCCAGAGCGACGAAGAAAGTTGGAAACGCCGCACCGATGGAGACGATGATACGGCACGCATGATCGATTGCCTTGCCCGGCCGCGTGGCTGCGGCAATGCCGAGCGGAAGGCCGATCAGCATCGCAAAGGCGAGCGCGCAAAGCGTGAGTTCGATCGATGCCGGCAATCTTGTCACCAGATCTTGAAAGACTGGCTGGCCGCTTGAAAGCGATGTTCCGAGGTCTCCCTGCAGCAAGCGGGACATATAGTCGCCGAACTGAAACCAAAGTGGCTTGTCCAGTCCAAGTGCCGTTCTTATCTGAGCAATGCTCTCCGGCGTTGCCGAGGACCCCGCATAATAAGCCGCGGCATCGCCGGGCAGGGCGCGCGCCAGCAGAAAGGTGACGATGATGACACCGATAATGCTTGGTATTGCCGTGCCGATGCGTTTGGCAAAACTTAAGGCTACCGTCATGACCTCAAACTCCGGCCGCTCGAATCCGAGCGGTTGATCATGGATGTGAGTGTCGGGGAACCGCTCGCTTGAGCGGGTCCCCGCAGCGAGCGCTATTCCTTCGAGATTGAACGGAAGTCGAGATGGGTGTGGAACCAGTAAACGTAGCCCTTGACGTTCTTCTGCATCGCGATGTCCGAATAGAGATGGGCGACGGGCACGCGCGGCACGTCGTCCATGGCGATGTCGTTCATCTTCGAAATAGTCGCGTCGTAGGCAGCCGGATCGGTTTCGAAGCGTGCCGCTTCGATCAGCTTATCGAGATCCGGGTTCGAGTAGTTCGCGGTATTGAAGACGCTGTTGTTCTTGCCGTCGTAGGTCCAGAAGTAGAAATATTCCGGGTAGTCGAGCCAGCCGTAGAAATAATTGATGTCCATCGGCATGCTTTTTGATCCCATTTTCGCGAACCAATCGGAGCCGGGCACTTTGTGAATTTCGATATCGATGCCGATCTTCTTCAATTGTTCCTGGATGAGCAGTGCCATTGGCTCCTGAACCGTGGTCTGGCCCATATCGAAATACAGGTCGGTCTTGAAACCGTTGGCATAGCCGGCGTCCCTCAAGAGCGCCTTGGCCTTATCGAGATCGGTGTTGTATTTGGAGGCAACCGGCCATTTTGGCGGAAAGGCTGTTGACGGGTCGGCGCCGAAGAGGGGCTCACCGCGCTGGTAGAGCGCCTGCTTCATGATCGCATCGTAGGGAAGTGCATAAGCGATCGCCTGACGAACCCGCTTGTCGTCGAACGGCTTCATCGTCACGTTCAGATCGACGTTGAACTGCTCGTTCTGCATCAGCGTACCGATAACGTTGACTTTGCCGGCCGCTGCGAGCTCGGCATAGTCCTTCGGCGGAAGTCCGACGGAGACGTCGACATCGCCCTTCTCAAGAAGGGCGCGACGGGTACCCGGAGATGAGATTTCGCGAAGGATCACCCGCTTCAGTGCAGGCGTCGGCCCGGATTTCCAGGCATCGAAGCGATCAAAGACGATTCGGTCGCCGGCCTTCCAACTTCCGACCTTGAACGGGCCGCCGCCGGCATCGTTGAGCGAGGTCCACTTCAATGCCCACGGATCTTCGGCAGTCGCGTGCTGCAGAGCGAGTTTCTTGTTGACGACGTAGGGAACCGGGACAGCCAAATCTGGCAGTGTCAGTTTGTCGGCGACCGGAAGCGTTATCTTGAATGTGTGGGCATCAATGACGGAAAACTGCTTTGGATCCGTGAGCGATCCAGCCGCCATCTGAACGGTCGGAAATCCGCCGACGGACACGGCGCGATCGAAGGACCACTTGACGTCGTCGGCGGTAACCGGCGATCCGTCGTGGAAGGTCGCATCCTCGCGCAGATGGAAGATGAGAGTCTTGCCGCCGTCCTGTATCTCCCAACTTTTGGCCAGCTCTGACTCGATCTTGGTGGCATCATACATCAGCTTTCCATCCGGAAGCGTCTTGGTTCCGTGCGTGATGAGGCGATCGTAGAGTTGCCAGGAAGCCATCTGGCTGAATTCGTTCGCAGCGGGCGCCATGGCATCCAGCGAATTCGGGCCGTGTTCGGCCACTTCGATCAAGACATCCTTGGGCGTTTCGGCGTGGGCTTGTGATTGGATAAGGCCGACCGACAATGTCGCGGCCATCAGGAGGTATGAGCGGGAACGATATGCAGACACGCGGGGGCGTTTGGAGTTGCTGTGAGCCATATTGGCAGTACCTTCTGCAAGTGTAACGGACGATTGGTATCTTGCAAGTAGTGTGCCAATTTTTAAATTATTGAAATTATTATAAATATTTACAAAGTGCATTATTTATGTAATTGTAGGCGTGCCCTGATAGACGTCAGAATGCATGAATTTTAATCACGCAAATCGCTTGCTTCACCGTTGAGCAGTTCGCTATCAGTGCAGCAGGCAAAGGCGAAATGATCGGAGAAGAGCATGGATGAAGACGATTTGTCTCCGGTGACGCCCTACAGGGTGGCGATCAAGCGCGCGTCGTTGCATCAGCATGTGGTCGACAAGCTGCGCGAGATGATCAGCCGTGGCGATCTGCCAGCGGGCGAGCGGCTGAACGAGGTTGTCTTGGCACAGGCGCTTGGTGTGTCGCGTACGCCGATGCGGGAAGCGGTGAAGCTGCTTGCCTCCGAAGGATTGGTTGAACTGCTGCCGGGGCGCGGCGCGAGGGTGCGGCAGTTTTCAGCAGAGGAGCTCTCGAATATTTTCGACGTGCTTGGCGCACTCGAGCGGCACGCCGTCGAAATCGCGATATGCAGGATGACCGCTAAGGCGTTGGCTGAAATTGGGCGATTGCACCATCAAATGGGCGACGCCTATCTGAAGCGCAACCGCAAGAATTACTTCAAGGCCAATCAGAAGCTTCACGCGCTTCTAGTCGAGCTCGCCGACAATCCAGTGCTCTCGGTCACCCACACCACGCTGACCAAGCAGTCGGTTCACAATCGACATGAAACCCTCATTTCCGAACAGCGATGGGGTGAGTCCGTCGCTGAACATCAGGCAATTTTTGATGCGATCATGGAACGCGATGCCGGTCGCGCCGGCCTCCTGATGCTCGACCACAGCCGTAAAACTGGAGCTGCGGTAGCAGACGCGGCTGCTGCCGCTTATGAAACCCGGGCGACGATTGCCCAATGAGCGGTTACGATGTCGTCATCGGGAACGGTGCTGCTGCAGCCGAATCCGACGATTCCGAAAGCGGAACGCCGTCGGCGCTCTTTGGCGGCAACGCGACGATCATGCCCTCCTACCCTTAGGAGAAGGGGCTTCGTGTTCACGAGATCTTTCAGCAAAACCCTTTCATACGGCAAATCAGATCGGCAAATGACAGGCCTTTCCGCGCCGACCGGCAATGCAGCGCTCGGGTATTGTTGACGAGGTGACAGGCCGCAAGTTCTGATATCGTCAAGGGCTGTCAATCCGAACCAGTTAAATTGAGAAACTTCAGGAATTTCTGTCCGATTTGGTAGTCCGCGTCAGCCATGTCGCGAACGATCGACATGTGATCAGCATCCGGGATCACATGCGGAAGCGATCCCGAAGCAACTGTCCTTGCGAGCGTCCAGGCCCCATCGATGAATGGTGCCGTTTCGCGATCGCCGACAGCGATTTCAAGATGGATGCCTGGCTGCAGCGTTGCGCTGAGCGGCGACCAAGCCAACAATTCCTCCTCACGAAGCTCTATTTCCGCTTGAAGGAAGCTCGATGTTATTGGGCGGAGATCGTAGACTCCGCTGACGAGAAAGAGCGTGGTTACACCGGCGCGAGGAGGGACATCCTCGATCGGACCAGCGGCTGCGAGATAGAATGCAAGATGGGCTCCCGCTGAATGCCCGCTGGCTGATATCGCTCCTGGGTTTCCCCCGAAACTTTGGGCATTTTCTTGAAGCCAGAAGGCTGCGCGACGCACCTGATCTACCAATGCTGCCAATCGAGCGACGGGCAGGCGGGAATATTCCACTATTGCCGCGATGGCACCGATGTCGCATATGGCATTGGCGAGGTAGGCATAGTCTTCCTTCACGTTGGATCGCCAATACCCGCCGTGAATGAACATGTGGATTGGCCGCAGCCCCTTCATGGTCTCGGGAAAGAAGAGATCAAGCCTATCGTCCGGGCCTGACCCATATTGGATATCCGCCTTTGAGAGCCAGCGCGCACGCGCCGTATTGCTGGTGTTGCGATACCCTTCGGAGATGAGGTCGAAATCGGGGACATGGCCCCTTATGCGGAAAGGATCCGTCTCTGACATCGTCGATGATTCCAAAAATATAGAGCAGGCATCACGGGATATCGGCCGCGCGACCCCGTCAATCGATGTGTCTCAAATGGACGACTCCAGGCCATGATTCGTCGTGGCGGGCTCGAATGGGCGAACCTATCCTCCTCGCAACTGCCGCCGACGACATGGTGGACTATGAGGAGGATAAAATGGGTTCATATCTCTTTCGCAACGTCACCGTCTGGGACGGCATAAACGACGAGGCCTATGCCGGAGAGGTGCTCGTCGAGGGCAATAGGATCAAGACGGTAGCGCGCGGAACGGATCAGATCAGCGTCGAGAATGCGGCTGAAGTCATGGATGGACGCGGGAGATTTCTAATGCCTGGGCTGGTGGAGGGTCATTGCCATCTCTCCTTCGTCGGCCCGACGCGCAACCAGGATCTTGGCGAGATACCGCCAGAAGAACATCTCCTGCGAACATGCCGCAACGCAACGATGATCCTCAATCACGGTTTCACCTCCTGCTATTCGGCTGCATCAGCGAAGCTCCGCATCGATGTCGTGGTGCGTCAGGAAATCGAGGACGGTTATCTCGCCGGCCCGCGCTATCGCGCCGCCGGTCCCGAGATCACCGTTACCGGCGGTCTTGGGGACGAGCGCAAAGCACATATGCATGCTGAAAGCTTTGGCATGCTCGCCGACGGACCTGACGAGATCCGCAGGGCGGTACGTCTCTGCTGCCGCGAGAATGTCGACAACGTTAAATTCAACGTCTCAGGTGACGAGTTTGTCGGCCATGCCCGGGCCGAAATCGTCTCGCTCTCGGAAGAAGAGCTCCGCGTCGGCGTCGAGACAGCACACGACTGGGGAAAGCGCGTCGCATGCCATAGCCGCGCAGCGGAATCTGTGAAACGGGCTGTGCGCGCCGGTGTCGACTGCATCTATCATTGCGATTTCGCCGATGAGGAAGCACTCGACATGCTCGAGAGCGTCAAGCATCGCGTGATTGTCGGGCCTGCCTTTGGCCTCGTCCACAATTCGGTCTTCGAAGGCGATGTGGTCGGTCTGACAAAGGACGTCGTCCAGAAGATGGGATTGCCGCGCAAACTCGAGCATACGATCGCGACCTATCATGAGATGCGCAAGCGCGGCATGCGCGTCGTCGTTGGCGGAGATTACGGCTTCACCATCACGCCAATGGGGCAGAACGCCCGCGACATCGGCCATTTCGTCAAGTTCTTCGGCTATACGCCGGCCGAGGCGTTGAAATGCGCCACGGCCGTGGGCGGCGATCTGATGGGTCACAAGGGAGAGCTCGGCGTCATCACGTCCGGTGCACTCGCCGATATCCTTCTGGTCGATGGCAATCCGCTCCTCGATCAGTCGGTTCTGGTGGGGCCTTCCAAGTTCGACATGATCATGAAGGACGGATCGATGTATCGCGATCCTCGCACTCAAACAGCGTGGCGCACGCACTGACGTCAATGCGAGGCTTCGTGCAGCTATTCACGCCGAAGCCTCGTTGCATCTCGCCAGATTGCAGCCTTCCAATCAGTTACCCAAGAAAGCCTGTAGTTCCTTTGCCGTCGCGGCGGCGAGTTCTTCGCACCTTTTCGCTTCCTCGGCATCGGTCCCTTGCGCGAGCGAAAGACGAAGGCGGGCGGTTTCGACGTTATGCTGTCTTATCGGTACAATATGTGGCGCTGGGTCCGGTTTGCCCTTGTCCCATCGGGCTGGATAGCTCAGCAGTAGCGTCAGAGAGGCTCCATCGGAAGCGAGCAGTGCCACCGAGGCGTTTGTTCTTTCGCGCAGCCACGGCAGCAGCGTCTGGGCGGGTCCGAACAACGGCGCGAGGTGAGCGCCTGCATACGCAAATTCCCCGGCAGTAGCGCCCGGCATCAGGCGCCCATCCAGCTGTCTGGCGACGAGGCCAGCCGCCTCCATTCGCCTGACGACATCGAAGGCGGTCGAACGCACGATGCCTTCGTTCTCGATCAGACTTGCTACGTTCTCCACGTCGCCCTCGGCTATGCGGGAAAAAATTCGCGAAAAGGCCGCGATGCCGGCGGATTCCTTGCTCAACGGCTCGCTCCAGTCGCGGCCGATGAGCGGTTATGGTGGTTCCCCGGATAATTGACCCTGAAGGCAGCCGGATTGTAGGCGGCGCCAAGACCGGCACCGAGAATGAGCTCATCCGGCATATCCCACCTCACTCGCTCTTCGGCCCATAGATGGGTTTTTGCCGGGTTTCGCCGCCCAGATCGCGATGTGACGAAAGGAGAAGCAATATCAAGATATTGCGGGATCCACGCGCCCTGCAGCGAAGATAAGAGGATTTCAAATGCCCGGATGCCCATGGCCGGCGGATAGTCGATGGAGGCCAACGGCACGTTGGCACCCACCGCCAGTTTATAGGAAAGATTGAGATCACCGCCGGTATGCGGAGGAACATGACCAGGCTTATAGCCTGCATCGAGAAAAGCCTGGATCGAGCCGGCCGAGTTCAACCCGCTGTCGCACCAGACGCCGGCGATTTGTTCCCCATGATGGGCGATAATCTCCGTGGCCGTACCATAAGCCCTCTGTCGATTAAAATTCGTGGCATTCGCAACGACTGTACGAATATTCGGATATTCTGAAAATACCTGCATCGCGGCCATCTGCCGGCTTTGCGTCAGTTCAGGGTCCGCATGACCGAACAACATCATCACCAGGCCGTCGCCATCAAGCGTCCGGGCGAGCCACTGCGCGGTCAATTTGCCGATCGTCACGTTGTTCGATGTCACGAAGCTCGCGCATGCGAGGTTCGGCGTTCCACCACGTTCGACGAAGACGACGGGGATGCCCTGCCGCATCAGATGCGCAGAAAGAGGCGCGAGCTTGCGGGGCGAGACGGCGCTGACGAGAAGGCCGTCGATGCCGCTCTTCGCAAGCTCGACGATGTCATCCTCCTGCTTTTCCGCATCGCCCTGCGCATGGACGACAGTGACGCATTCCAGCACATCGCGCAGCCTTGAGGCGGCAAATTCGATGCTGTGAACGAGGGCGACTTGCCATGGGTTGTCCATGGCGCCATTCGAGAAACCGATGCGGAAGCGCTTTCGTTTAATTGCGATCGCAGGTCTTGAAAGAGGCGGGGGCTTAAGCACCGGGGCGTCTAGCGAGAGAGCGATCGGCCGGACGGCCTCGCCTAGCAGCTGATCCCGTTTCCGGTCGGCAGCCTGGGCCGCGTTATGCAGTGTGGAAATGAGTTTGCGAGAAACCGGACCGACGGAAACCTTCCCTCGAGAGCAGACGACGATGCCATGTTGCGCGAGCATTCTCGTCATGCGGTGAAAGCTTGCACGCGGAATATCGAGTTCGGCCGCCAGGGCCGCGCTCGAAGCGCTTCCATTCCGGCGCGCTAGCGCGGAAACAATGTCGATGGCGGCATCGACACCGTTGCGTTGGTTACCAGCCATATCGTCTCCTCCTACGACATTGCCGACAAGAAAACGCGCCAAAAATCGATGCGAGTCAACGGGAGTGTCTCAAATGTCGGACTCGTATTTCAGATTGTCGGCATAGTGTCATGAAGCTAGGCCCGCGCCATTGGCGTCGAAGGCGTGAATTCGGCCTTCCTGGAATCGCAGGCCGATCTGCTGGCCGACCGTGGCAGCTGAATCCCGCGGTGCACGCACCGTTACAAGAGTGCCGTCCGCCAACGTCACATAGGCGAAGGTATCCGATCCCAGCCGCTCGACGACGTCTATTCGCCCTGCCAGATGGCCCTCCCTGGGATCGCAGACGGAGATGTCCTCAGGGCGTATGCCAATGTGGGTTGCGGCGTTGGGAACATCCGGCAAAGGGGCTGCCGCCGCCCCGGTATTGAGAATATTCATCTTCGGTGAGCCGATGAACTGGGCAACAAAGAGATTGGCGGGACGCTCGTAAAGCTGGAGAGGGCTTCCGGTCTGCTGAATCACGCCCTTGTCGAGGACGACAATGCGGTCGGCGAGTGTCATTGCCTCCGTCTGGTCGTGGGTAACATAGATCATGGTCGCCCCGAGACGTCGATGCAGCTTCGCGATCTCAAGCCGCATCTCGATACGAAGGGCGGCATCGAGGTTGGATAGTGGTTCGTCAAACATGAAGGCCACGGGCTCTCGGACGATCGCTCGTCCTATCGCCACTCGTTGACGCTGGCCGCCCGACAATTCGCGCGGCTTTCGCTCAAGAAGATTCGTGAGCTGCAGGAGTGCCGCAACCTTGTCGACCTGTTGTCTTATCTCGTCGCGGGGGACTTTGGCGACTTCGAGCGCAAAGGACATGTTCGCGCGCACGGTCTTGTGCGGGTAGAGCGCGTAGGATTGGAAAACCATGGCGAGCTCTCGCTCGGCCGGACCGAGGGTCGTGACATCTCGGCCGTCGATCGCAATCGTGCCGCCTGTCGCCTCTTCCAGACCGGCCACCAACCGCAGGAGGGTGGACTTTCCGCTGCCGGACGGCCCGACGAAGACGACAAATTCTCCATGCTCGATCTTCAGGTCTACCCCCGGAATGATGTCGAGCGCGCCGAAGGACTTTCGGACGGACGTAAGTTCAATGACTGCCATGAGGTCTGCTCCGAATATTTGCCGTGACCGCTATGCCTTGACGCCGCCCGAACTGAGCCCGCCCTGCCAATAGCGCTGCATGAAGAGGAAAGCCGCGATGACGGGAAGGATGCTGACCAGCGCGCCGGTCATGACGACTGTGAAGAGAACGGACCCGCCGCTGCCGACGGTGGCGAGCTGATACCATTGCGACAGGCCTACGGTGACCGGGAAATTGTCGGACGAACTCAGCATGACGAGCGGCAGGAAGTAATTGTTCCATGTGGCGACGAAGGCGAGGATCAGCACCGTCGCAAAGCCCGGCATCAGTAGCCGGAAGGCAATGCCCGAGAAGATATGCAGCTCGCCGGCGCCGTCGACGCGGCCCGCTTCAATGAGTTCGTTCGACAGGGCATCCTGAGCATAGACCCGCATCAGGAAAACACCGGGCGGAAAGACAAGCGAGGGCAGGATCATAGCCAGTGGCGTGTTGACCAGTCCGACTTTGGATAGAAGCAGGAAAATCGGAATGACGAGGGCGGTCTGCGGGATCATCACCGCGCCGAGCACCATGGCGAACAGGATGCGTTTGCCGACGAACTCATATTTCGCGAAGGCATAACCGGCAAAAGTGGCGAAGAAAGCCGCACCGACACCCGACACCCCCGCATAGATCACCGTGTTGAGCAGCCATCGGGGGAAGATGCCATTCTGAAAAGTGAAGAGATCGTGGAGATTCTGGCCGAGATTGAAGTCGCTCGAAAACCAAAGTCCGAAGGTCCCGAACAGATCCGCATTTGTCTTTGTCGACGAGACGATCACGTAAAGCAGCGGGATGAAGGTGTAGATGAAATAGAGGATCAGCGCGCCGGTCAAAAGCCGGCGACTGCGGCGGAAAGACGGGGAGTTCGCGGTCTTGGAAACGATCGTCACCGTTGCGTCCTCCGGTTGGCGATCAACATAAAAGTGTAGGAAGCAATCGCCACGATGCCTCCGAGGACGAAGGAGATAGCTGCCGAATAATTATACTGCTGGTTTGTGAATGCGAGCGTATACGCGTAATAGTTCGGCGTGTAGTGGCTGTTGATCAGCCCTGGCGCCAGCGTGCGGATCAGGTAGGGCTCGGTGAAGAGCTGAAGCGTGCCGATGATCGAGAACATGATGGTGACAATGACTGTCGGCAGGATCAGCGGCAACTTGATGCTTAACGCGTGGCGCAGGCCGCTTGCCCCATCCACAGCCGAAGCCTCTTCCAAGTCCTGCGGCACTGCTTGCAACGCCGAGTAGTAGATGATCATGTTGTAACCCATGTA
>JAGWJK010001022.1 GCA_028865845.1 Rhizobiaceae bacterium | reverse complement strand
GGGACGAGGCTCCCAACACTGTAAAAAGATCGTCGCTGCCAGGCGGCAGCGCCTTCAGGCCGGCCGAGGTGAAGACGAAAGCCGGAAAAAAGGAAATTATGACGACGATTGCCAGCACCGTCTTCACGTCGTAACCGAAGATGCGTGCAAGAACCGGGATCAGGGTCACGACGGGCACGGACGAGAAAATAAGGCTCAGCGGCACCAGAATTCCGCTCATGACCCGCGATGTCCACGCAATCACCGCAATAAGAGTCCCCAACGCCATGCCAATGACCAGACCGAGCGCTGCCAGCAGCAGGGTTTGTCCGCCATTTTGCAGGTAGACGCCCGGCGAGGTGAAGATATCCGCGATGACGCTTGCCGGCGGCGGCATGACGATGGCATTGACGCCGGTGATGCTGACCCAACCCTGCCAGACAAGCAGGACTGCCATCACGCCCCAGTATCGCGAGAAGGCGATCCTTAATCCTCGAACCAGCCGGTGGTCGGTATTTTTCGGTGATGCGCTCATTGGAAACGTCCGTAGACGAGCCGCTCGAGGAGCGTCATTGCGCCGAATGCCAGAAGCGAGGCACCCGCTGCGATCAGCACCGCACTCCAGAGCAGGGGTATCTGGAAATTCTGCATGGCGCTGACGATCAAGAGGCCAAGGCCGTGAGACGAGCCGAACCACTCGCCGAGGATTGCACCGATGAACGCGGCCGGCACAGCATATTTCATGCCGCTGACGATGGCGGGTAGGGCTGCCGGAAGATCGAGGCGGACAAAGCGCATCTGTTTCGAAGCGCCGAGCACCGTGAAGAGATCGCGATGGCTCTGGGTCGAATTCATCAGGCCAGATGTCGTCCCGACATAGAGCACGAAGAAGACGTTGAGGGCCGCGATCGCCATGCCGGTGAAGTCCCGGCTGATCAGGACGATGAAGATCGGCGCCAGTGCGATCGCCGGGATTGCGTGAACGACGCTCGACAGGCGATCCATCCCCGGACGCAGGATCGGGAACATGTGAACGGCAGCGGCAAGCGCCATTCCGACAACACCGCCGACAATATAGCCAAGTGCGGCGACCGAGAGCGTAGCGCCGGTTGCGCGCAGGAACAGCGCTTGCCGCGATGGGTCGAACAGAAAGGTGAGCACTTGGGTCAGCGGCGGCCAGGTAAGGCCGGCAAGCTTGTAGACGCCGATGATCTGCCACAGAACCAGAAACAGACCGATGCCGATGGCGCCGAAGATGATTTCCTGGATCCGTTCGCGAGCACGCAACATCAGTGCTGCCCTCCCGGTTCGAGCGCGAGCGTCAGTTCGTCGGCGAGATGATGGAACTCCGGCAGGCGTTGGACGTCGGGCAGCCTCGGCCGGGAAAAGGGAACATCGACCGACTTTATGACGCGACCCGGCCGGCCGCTCATCACCACGACCCGATCGGCCAGGAACAGCGCTTCCTCGACCGCATGCGTCACTAGCAGCGTCGTGATGCGCTCCTCGCTCCAGATGCGCTGCAGCTCGACGTTCATATGCCGTCGCGTGACGGCGTCGAGCGCGCCGAAAGGCTCGTCGAGCAACAGCACGTCTGGATGCAGCACAAGCGCCCGGGCAATCGAAACCCGCTGGCGCATGCCGCCCGACAACTGCCGCGGGCGGGCCTTTTCGAAGCCCCGCAATCCCACCAGATCGAGGAGATAGCTTATGCGATCCCCATCGACACGCTTACCGGCGACCTTGAAGGGCAGGGCGACGTTGTCGTGGATTGTGAGCCAGGGGAGGAGCGCGTGATCCTGAAAGGCAACCCCGAGCCGGTGCGCTTTTGAAAGTTCGCGCGGCTCCCGTCCCTCGACGCTGACGCGACCCTTGCTTGCCTCTTCAAGCGCCGCGACAAGTCGCAGGATCGTACTTTTTCCGCATCCCGAAGGACCAAGCAAGGCAACGAATTCGCCCTTCGCGATCCTGAGATCGACTTCATCGATCGCCTTAAGCTCCGTGCCGTCATTCAGGATGAAGGATTTCCCGACGCGATCGACATGGATCGCCGGCTGCGCTTTTGCGGACGGCGGCGATTCGATCCGCGATGCCAGGGTCTCTGTCTTCTGCATTATGCGACCAGCCGCTCGAAACGCTCGGATATGATCGGCAGCCGTTCCGCGAGCTTCGCCTTGATCGCGTCCGTATCCACCGTCTGCATCTCCCTGTCCTTCATGACGACATTGCCGTCGACGACGACGGTATCGACGTCGCGCCCGACAAGAAGATTGGCGGCGACGAACACAGCGTCGTAAATCGGCTGGTGATCCATCTTGCTGGTGTCGCATAGGATGAAATCGGCCTTTTTGCCGGTCTCCAGCGTGCCGATCTTGTCGATGATACCCAGTGCCCGGGCGCCGCCGATGGTGGCGACCCTTAAAAGTTCCTCGGCGGAAATAGGCTCGCGCTGATGGAA
>JAGWJK010001021.1 GCA_028865845.1 Rhizobiaceae bacterium | reverse complement strand
AAACGGCTCGACGACATCACCGCTGCCGGCGGGCAGTTGATCGCGATCTCGCCGCAGAAGCCTGACGGCTCGCAGCTGATGATCGAAAAGCATATGCTGACTTTCGATGTGCTGAGCGACGCCAATAACACCGTGGCCCACCGCTACGGGCTGGTTTATCGGCTGCAGGACGATTTCCGCGCCTTGCTTACATCGTTCGGCGTCGATCTCGCGAAGATCAATGGCGACGACAGCGGCGAACTGCCGATACCCGCCACTTTCGTCATCGGCCGCGACCGCCGCGTGCTCCTCGTCGCAGCCGAGGTCGATTTCCGCAAGCGGCTGTCGCCAAAGCTCATCATCGAAGCACTCGACGCCGCAAACAGCCAGGTAGCCTGACCGACGACGTATCGCTCGAGCCACATAATGGCTACGACAATGACATGTAAAAACAGGGACTTGGAGCGTCAGACGCGAATCCTGAAATCGCGGCATGCTTCAGGACCTGAAGCAATCGGCGCATGAACGGAAAGCCAATGCCGGCTTCCGTTGTGAAATGATCCGAAAACCAGTGAGGAACGTGCCATGACCAAGCTTGCACTTTATGTCGAATTGAAAGCCAAGGCCGGCAAGGAGGAAGAGGCAGCCGCCTTTCTGACGGGCGCCGCCGGCCTTCTGGCACAGGAACCGCAGACCGTCGTCTGGTTTGCCGTCCGCTTCGATCACAATACGTTTGCGATCTTCGACGCCTTCGACAGCGAAGAAGGACGCCAGGCGCATCTGAACGGTCTAATCGCCGCGGCGCTGGTGGCGCGATATGACGAATTGTTCGATGGTCCGCTCGCCATCCGCAACCCGGAAGTGATGGCGGATCGTTTGCCCGCCTGAGACTTATCCATCCGTTGCCAAAGCCATGGGGCGGGTAGGCCGCCTCATGAACAACAAAGCGTCTCGCGGCGGAAACCGTGAGGATTATCTACCGCAGGACCGGCTCGCCGTGAAAGCGGCGGCGCGACGGCTTGGAGACGCCGAAGCCCACCTCCATCATCAGGCGAGGCTTTTGTGTCGGCACGGTACCCATATGGAACCCGAAGGGATCCTCGACGAAGCCGAAACCGGCCTTGCCGGTGAGCGTCACGGCGCTTCCTTCTCCGTAATAGCCGAGCACTTCTTCCGCCGGATGCCCGACCATCAGCGTCAATTGATGTTTCATCAACCGCCGCCTGTGGCTGCCCTTCACGAAGACATGCGGCCCGGTGCCCTCATCGACATCGACGAGATTGAAGAAGAATTTCAGCATCCGCCAGTCGTCGAGATCGAAATGATATTTGTCGAGCGAGGCGAGGCTTCTGTCGGCTTCCGACGCGCGGGTCGGGAAGCTCCACCAGATACGAGTGGTGATCACGCGGGCCTGTCCGCCGAGATAATGCCCCGCCACTTCGGCAAGAAGGGGGTCGCGCTGAACCGCAAGTACCGCCGGGCAATCCAGCGACCGCTCGAAGAAATGACCGCTGAGAAGCGGGCGGCAGAAGCGTGCCTGCGCCTCAGCATGATCGGCCGCGACAAATTCGAGCCGGCGGTCGAAGTTGCCGAAACAGGGCTCCGCATTCGCAAATGCCGCGATTTCCCGATGGATATGATCGGGCAGGGCCAATCCCGGAAAGATGCCCTCCGTCCGCAGCGCGTTGACGACAGGTTCACGCTTGACGCCGGTGAACATGCTTTTGCCGGCAGCAACGCTGGTGACCCGCTGCTTGGTGGCCAGCCAATGCATGCGCCGGAAGGGCAGCGTGCGCGCGAGCAGAAACATCGGCAGCCAGGCCGGATTTTCGCGCATATCCGTCAGATAGGTCGGAATGCGTACAGCCATACGCCGGAAGCGGCCGCCGCTGCGAGCGATGGATTCCAGATCTTTTGCCGGAGTGTTGTGCATAAGTATCCTTTCCGCACGACGTGCCAGGCTCGTCGCGGCAAGACGTGCCAGCCACGAGTTCGTTGGAAGGTAACCACTTATTTGGCACCGCAACTTTGTATGCTGCACCGCCGCAGATAGAAGCATGCCGGTCGGGGTCAAGGGTGAAAAATGACAATCTGATCAACCGAATGTGCGCGGGCAGCGGCAGCCCGAGGAATTGATCGTCAAAGAAAAATCGGATTGTGACGCTCTGAAATAAAAGAGTGCGCTATATATAGCATACACTGCGGCAATCGGAACGGCCTTGAAAAACCCAACCTGTCGTCACTCTTATTGTCGCGAATCCAGCAGCTTCTCAGCTCGAGATTCGACGCCTCCATATCCTGAAAATGCCGGCGAGACGGATCGGCGTTCCGGTCCGTCTCGCCAAAACGATCAATGGTGATCGTGATCCTCGTCTTCGTGCTCATGCTTCAGCCAGGTGCAGAGTTCCGAAGGAAGCAGTTTTTGATAGGCATCATCGCTGCCGACGAATGCGCCGAGA
>JAGWJK010001020.1 GCA_028865845.1 Rhizobiaceae bacterium | reverse complement strand
GCGCGCCAAGGCAACGCGCCCACGCCGCATGCGGAAAATCGGCAAGATCGGGCACTCCAGGCTCGAAGAGACCAGCCGCAGCCGGGTCTGTCCTCGGCGATACACTCGCCGGCTTCGGCTGAAGCAGCCCGTGCAAGGGCGGCGTGGCGAAAGCGGCAACACGAGTCGCGGCACCCGTGGCCGATTGCACGTAACCCTCCGCCTTCAGTCGCTCATA
Source organism: Rhizobiaceae bacterium (assembly GCA_028865845.1). Classification (GTDB taxonomy): domain Bacteria; phylum Pseudomonadota; class Alphaproteobacteria; order Rhizobiales; family Rhizobiaceae; genus Rhizobium. Next base: position 2,221 of record JAGWJK010001020.1, on the reverse strand, counting down.
GGCGTTGACCACCGTGGAGCGGGCAACGCCGATCGAGCCCGCCAGCCCGCGCGTCGACGGCAGGCGATGCCCCGGCGGCATATGTCCCTGCAGGATCCGGTCGCGCATCAGGCGATAGACCTGCCCTTCAAGATCTCCATCCGCTCTTTCGAGCGTCGGCCACTGTGCTGCTTTCGTCATACCGATCTCAACTGGTTTGCTTAAAATAGAAAAACTGGCTGTTTATAGCCTACCTCTTTGGCGTCAAAGGTCAAAGCCATGAGGCGAACCGGACATCAGCGCTCTCCGCTGCCGAAGGACGCCTATCCGAACCAATCGCGGGCCTGATATTATCAGGCCGGATTTTATGAACGCATGTATTTCAAAGGACCACGCCATGGATCTCTCGACTTGGAAGGGCGTCTCGCGCCCCGAACGGATCACCCTGGAAGGACGCTACGCCAGGCTGGAGCCGCTGGATGTGGCGCGCCATGGCGCCGATCTCTTCGCCTCTGCCCAACAGCCCGGCGCCGAAGATCGTTTTCGCTACCTGTTCGAGGACGCTCCTGCCGATTTCGCCGCCTTCGCGCCCTGGCTTGAGAAAGCGGCAACCGGTAGCGACCCGATGTTCTTCGCCGTCATCGACAAGCGCACGGGACGGGCCGAAGGCCGCCAGGCGCTGATGCGCATCGATCCCGTGCATGGGGTGATCGAGATCGGCAGCATTCTCTGGGGGCCGGCGATCGCCCGCAGCCGCATCAGCACGGAAGCGCTTTATCTCTTCGCGGCCTACGCGTTCGACACGCTTGGCTACCGTCGTTTCGAATGGAAATGCAACAATCTAAACGAGCCCTCAAAGCGCGCTGCTCAACGCTTCGGCTTTGAATTCGAGGGCATTTTCCGTCAGCACATGGTCGTCAAGGGCCGGAACCGCGACACCGCCTGGTTTGCCATGACCGACACTGACTGGCCGCGCCTCAAAGCCGGCTATGAGGCTTGGCTGCGACCCGAGAATTTCGACGAGGCGGAACAGCAGAAGAACAAGCTCAGCTTCGGCTGACACTTCTGCCTTTCAAGGCTTCAGCCAGGGCGCAGACGTGCTCCAGAAGATGATGTCCGCGCCGAGATAATCCGTGGCGAAGGCCTGGAATTCCGGCTTGGTGAACGGTTTTCCAGTCTGTGGATTGCGATAGGTCAGTGTCGGTTCCTGCACGGCCATCGCGACGAGCGCGAGCTTGCCCTTGTATTGATGGAAGAACGGGTAGGAGTTTTTCATCTGCCCCTTCCGGTAAGGCACGATATCGGGGCCGCCAAGGCCGATGTGGTTCTTGCTGGCGAAGTCGAACAGCCGTCCCATATAGTTGTGGCTGTTATCCCATTCGCAGGGCCAGAAGTTCACGTATTGCACCACCCGCGACGTTGAAAACGTCTTGGCGGCGAAGGCGAGGTTCTGCATCTCGCCTTCGAAATAGGCATCGCAGCTGAACCCTTTGATGCCACCCTTCATATCGAGATCGATCGAGGTTTCCGGCAGATTGACGCCGTAGACCTTGCCGTCGAATTTTGCCGCAAGGGCGGCGAGGAGCGCCTGATAGCGATCGCGCACGGCTGAGTTCCACTGACGCGCCACCCAGCCGGATGCCACCGGCTTGTTTTCTCCGGGGTTGTCGAACTGCGGCGCGATCCCGCCGTCATATTCCGGATCATGCATCAGATAATCGGGAACGTTCTTCGCATCCGCCTGAAAAAACCGGTCCTGCACCTGGATGAACAGTTTCTTGTTCAGCGCCGTGGTCAGAGCGAGATCCCGCTCGATTGCGGAGAAATCGTAGCGGCCTTTTTCGGGCTCGAGGCTCTTCCAGCTATAAACCACCTGAACGCCGCCGATATCGTCGCGGCTCAGCATCGCCTTGTGTGCGGCAAGGGCGTCGGAACTCATGAAAAGAAAATTCTGCGGCTCCGCGCCGGCAGCCACCGCCGCACTAGGCAGAAGCAACAGAGCGCAAACAGCAGACAAAGCTCTCGAAATATTCATCGAACGTCTCATGGATCGCAAGCGTGGCGACAGGGTTCCGGCCGGGCCGGATGCCGGTCCACCTATCGTGGCTCGGGAGGGAACGCCAGCCGCGATGTGGTCGCACTGTTCAGTCAACGAAACAGTCTGTCCTCTCGCACGCGCAAAATTTCGCTTTCGACTCCACAATTGCCACGGTACATATCCAGCAAAGCTGCTCGCCGCCCT
>JAGWJK010001019.1 GCA_028865845.1 Rhizobiaceae bacterium | reverse complement strand
CCTTGACGCGGCGAATCACGCCTGCAGCCTTGAGGGCAGCAGCATCGACGGTTGCCTTGGCATCGAGCTTGCCGGCGTCAACCGCAGCCTGGATGCGAGCGAGGGAGACAACAACATAATCAGCAGCGAAGATGTTGTTGAAGCCGCGCTTCGGCAGACGACGGTAGATGGGCATCTGACCGCCTTCGAAGCCGTTGATGGCAACGCCCGAACGGGACTTCTGACCCTTCACACCACGGCCACCGGTCTTGCCGGAGCCGGAGCCGATGCCGCGGCCGAGGCGCTTGCGGCTGTGGGTCGAGCCTTCGTTATCCTTGATCTCATTCAGTTTCATAGCGAATTCCTCCGGCTCACTTCTCGTCGACTACGCGAACGAGATGCTGGACAGCACGGATCATGCCACGAACAGCCGGAGTATCTTCCAGCGTGCGGCGACGGTGCATCTTGTTCAGTCCGAGACCGATCAGCGTGCGCTGCTGAACATCCGGACGGCGGATGGGGCTGCCAACCTGCTCGACCGTAACGGTCTTGGCTTCAGCCTTCTTGGTCGTCTTGGCCATAGGTCAAACTCCCTTATTCTTCAGCGGCATTGCCCGAAGAGGTACGACGAGCCGGCAGGGTGGCATACTTGATGCCGCGCTGAGCTGCGATGTCCTTCGGGTGAACCTGGTGCTTCAGGGCGTCGAACGTAGCGCGAACCATGTTGTAGGGGTTCGACGAACCGGTCGACTTGGCGACGACGTCATGGACGCCGAGCGTTTCGAAAACGGCGCGCATCGGGCCGCCGGCGATGATACCGGTACCGACCTTTGCGGAGCGCAGCAGAACCTTGCCGGCACCATGACGGCCGTGGACGTCATGATGCAGGGTACGGCCGTCACGCAGCGGTACGAAGATCATGTCGCGCTTGGCGCTTTCAGTGGCCTTGCGGATAGCTTCCGGCACTTCGCGTGCCTTGCCGTGACCAAAGCCTACGCGGCCCTTCTGGTCGCCGACGACGACGAGAGCGGCAAAACCGAAACGGCGGCCACCCTTGACGACCTTGGCGACGCGGTTGATCGCGACCAGCTTGTCGACGAATTCGCTATCGCGCTCTTCGCGGCTCGGGCGATCCTCGCGCGAGCCTCTTCTTTCTTGTGCCATTGTCCTCTTCCTTTTTCTTTTCCGGGTGCAACGGGCAAACAAAACGAAGACCGCATCAGCCTCCCTTCAGGGAGCGTATTGCGGTCCGGTGATCATCCGGCCGGCGTGCCATGCACCCGGCCGGAAATTCAATCAGAAGGTCAGACCGCCTTCGCGGGCTGCATCGGCCAGGGCCTTGATGCGGCCGTGGTAGATGAAGGCGCCACGGTCGAAAACGACTTCCGTAACGCCGGCCTTGGAGGCGCGCTCTGCAACGAGCTTGCCAACGACGGCAGCCGCGGCGATGTCAGCACCGGTCTTCAGAGAACCGCGCAGATCCTTTTCGAGGGTGGAGGCAGCCGCAAGGGTCTTGCCGGCCACATCATCGATGATCTGGGCGTAGATGTTCTTCGAGGAGCGATGAACCGACAGGCGCGGACGGCCATTGGCCACCGACTTGATATGACGGCGCACGCGGTTGGCACGACGTGCAAGTGCTTCTTTCCTGCTAGCCATTTCGCGTGATCCTTACTTCTTCTTGCCTTCTTTGCGGACGATCCGCTCGCCGGCATACTTGACGCCCTTGCCCTTGTAGGGCTCGGGGCCACGGTATTCGCGGATTTCCGCGGCAACCTGACCGACCTGCTGCTTGTTGATGCCGGTGACGACGATTTCCGTCGGCTTCGGCACAGCGATCGTGATACCAACCGGCGGTTCGTAAATCACGTCGTGGCTGAAGCCGAGCGCGAGCTGCAGGTTCTTGCCCTGCATGGCGGCACGGTAGCCGACGCCGTTGATTTCGAGCTTGCGCTCGTAGCCGTCCTTAACACCCTTCAGGATGTTCTCGATCATCGTGCGGGACATGCCCCACTTCGAACGAGCGTCCTTGGAGTCGGTGAGCGGCGTCACGACAATTGCGTTATTTTCGAGCTTGAGGCCGATTTCGTCGTTAGCGACGAAAACCAGCTCGCCCTTAGGGCCCTTAGCAGTCACCTTCTGGCCATCAACCGAGGCCGTGATTCCTGCAGGTACCTGAACGGGCTTCTTACCGATACGAGACATTTTTCAAACCTGTCTGTTTCGAGGGAGTCCGCTGTCCGATCTTAGAAGACCGAGCAGAGAACTTCGCCACCAACATTCTGTTCACGAGCCTGGTGATCGGCCATCACACCCTTCGGAGTCGAAAGGATGGTGATGCCGAGACCGTTCGCGACCTGCGGAATGGACTTAACCGAGACATAAACTCGGCGGCCCGGCTTAGACACACGGCCGATCTCACGGATCACCGATGCGCCTTCATAGTACTTGAGTTCGATG
>JAGWJK010000048.1 GCA_028865845.1 Rhizobiaceae bacterium | reverse complement strand
AGTGGTAAGCCCCTGCAAATCCGCGGCGGCAAATTGAGGATAATGATATGAGCAGTACACTTCTCGTGACCGGCGCTGCGGGCCAACTCGGCCAGCGGGTCATTCATCACCTTCTGGAGACATACAAGGTCGCGCCCGGCCGCATCGTGGCCGCGACACGCAGCCCGGAAAAGCTTGCCGCGCTCGCGGCCAAGGGCGTCATCACCCGCAAGGCCGATTTCGACGACGCCTCCACCTTATCGTCGGCCTTCGAAGGCGTAGATCGTCTGCTCATCATCAGCACTGACGCGCTGGCGGTTCCGGGCCTGCGCCTGACCCAGCACACGGCTGCAATCGAGGCGGCCAACAAGGCCGGCGTCAAGCATCTGCTCTATACGTCCATGCCGGCTCCGGACAACTCGCTGGTGAGCTTCGCTCCCGATCACCTCGGCACCGAAAACCTCATCAAGGCCAGCGGCATCGGCTACACCATCCTGCGCAACGCCTGGTATTTCGACAATTACTTGATGGGCCTGCCTCACAGCCTCGAAACCGGCAAGTGGTACACCGCCACCAGCGGCGGCCGCATCAGCAACATCAGCCGCGAAGACTGCGCGCTCGCAATTGCCGCGGCTCTCGCCTCCGACGCGACCGAAAGCGCCACCTACACGCTGACGGGTTCGACCGCGGTCACCGTCGAGGACGTAGCGAGCGTCGTCAGCAAGATCACCGGTCGCCCGCTGGACGTGGTGCAGGTCAACGACGAACAGTTCGCCGCCGGCCTCACCGGCGCCGGCCTGCCGAAATTCGTCGTCGACATGCTCGTCTCGGCCGACGCCAACACCCGCGCCGGCAATTTCGACATTCTTACCAACGACTTCAATAAGCTGACAGGCAAGGAACCGCAGACGCTCCGCGGCTTTGTCGAAGAACACAAAGGCGCGCTGTCGCACTGAATATGTAACGCAATCAGGCCCGTCGCAGCGTCGCGGCGGGCCTTCGTCGTCTTTTGCTCAGACCACTTGGCCGCAGGCACGGCGGAAGCGGCGCACAGTCTCGGCCATTCCATATTCCAGCGCATCGGCCGTCAAACCGTGACCGATCGATACTTCGGCCAGATCCGGAATACGCTTGACCAGTGCCGGCAGGTTGGCAACCGTCAGATCGTGGCCGCCATTGACTGCGAGACCTGCGGCAAGTGCGGCATCCGCAGTCTTGCCAAGTGCTTCGAGAATGGGAGCGGCCCGCTCCGGCGCATCGTAGCAGCCGCCGTAAGGGCCCGTGTAGAGTTCGATGCGATCGGCGCCAATATCCTTGGCGATCTTCACCGCCTCGGCATCGCCGTCACCATCGGCAAACAGCGACACGCGGCAGCCGATCTTCTTGTATCCGGCGATGACCTTGGCCAGAAAATTGTGATTCTTGCGGAAATCCCAGCCGTGATCCGAGGTCGCCTGCGACGGATCGTCGGGCACGAGCGTCACCTGCTCGGGCTCGACCCCTGCGCACAGATCGAAGAATTCGTCGGTCGGATAGCCCTCGATATTGAACTCCGCTTCCGGAAATTCGTCGTCTATCAGCGCGCGGATGTCAGGCAGATCGGAGAAGCGGATATGCCGCTGGTCGGGCCGCGGATGCACGGTCAGCCCGCTTGCGCCGGCGGCGAGCGCAATGCGTCCCAGCCCCGTCACGCTCGGCCAGGGAAGGTCGCGCCGGTTGCGCAGCATGGCAATGGCGTTGAGGTTCACAGAGAGCTTGGCGGGCATGATCGAAATCCATGATTTTTAAAGGGGATAATAGCTCTGTTTTATGCCATTGGAAGCTGCAAGGCCAATGAGATTCGACAATCGACTCATGCAAAAGATTGATGGTCTTCCTCCTCTTTCACTGGCCAATCCCACCGACGATACGCCCTTCGGGCAACTTATAATTTCCCCGAAACCCGATAGCGTCGTTGATATCGGACCGCTGATTTGGGGGCGGGTTCGATGGCGGGGAGGCCAAGCTCGCCAACGGGTATTTCATCTTTGTCGAACCAAGAATTTTCAACCGTGTCGTCTGCATTTGTTGATTGCTTCCTTGTGACATTGCGTTGGGCGTAGCCGCGGCCTCCTTCTCCAATCAGACAGCAGGACAGACAGCGATCGCGGGCGTGGGGCGCCGCGACAAAAAGGGGATCAAAGCGAATTATGGAGGGACATATGGCTGACGGTTCCAAACGTCTGTTTGCTGCCGCCACACTTGCATCCGAAGCACGCGCCAAATACCGGTTCCTGCCCGAAACAGCACTACCCTCCGACCTGCCGGACGGAGAAATCGCCATCGCCGACATGGCCAATGCTTTCGGCGTCACGCATCGAACGCTGCATTTTTACGAAGAAAAGCATCTGATTTCGGCAGACCGTCACGGCCTCATGCGCATCTATGGCACGGACGACGTGCTGCGCATGGCCGTCATCACCGTCTGCCGCGAAACAGGCATGTCGATCGCCGTCATCCAGGAAATCATGGAGAGGCTCGACGATGCGGAAACGCCCGAGGATGCCGAAACCACTTTCCGCGCCGCCCTCAATACCCGCAAGCGTGAGATCATGGCTGAAATGTCGGGGCTCAATCGGCAGATGCAGAAAGTCGCCGATCTCCTTGATTACGATAGCACTGTCGATGCGCCGCATGCCAACGACGACGACGGTCTCGCCTTATTGACGCCCGAGGAGAGACGCTGCCTGGAACTGATGGCCGAGGGACGATCGACCGCCGAAGTCGCCCGATCCCTGGAACTCAAATACGAGGAAACCGAGGCGCTCGAGGCGGCGATCATGGAAAAACTAGGGGCCGGCGACCGCTTTCAGGCTATCGCCAAGGGCATGCTGCTCGGGCTTGCCAAACATTGAAACGATCGCGACCGCTCAGCGGACGATCGTCAGCGTCTCGGCAGCACGCGTGATCGCGGTATAGAGCCAGCGTTCACGCGTGTCCCGGAATGCCCAGCTTTCGTCGAACAGGACGACATCGTTCCATTGCGAACCCTGCGCCTTGTGCACGGTCAGCGCGTAGCCGTAGTCGAATTCGTCATAGCGTTTGCGGGTCGACCAGGGGATTTCGCCTTCGACATCCTCGAACGCTTGCTTCAGCAACTTGATCTTGGCGGCACCCCGATCCATGTCGTCGTCTTCCGGCCGGATCAGCAGGTTGATGCCGGGCTTCGTCGTTTCCTTGGACGACGTCATCACCTGCCAGAGCGAACCGTTGAGGAGACCCTTGGCGGGATCGTTGCGCAAGCAGACCAGCTTGTCGCCGGACTGCGGATATTCCGTCGCAAAACCCTTGAGCTCGCGCAGGCGCTGATTGTAGCGCCGACGCGTGCGGTTGGTGCCAACAAGAACCTGGTCCGCATCCATCACCAGCGGCTGTGTCACCTCGTTCTTGGAAATCACCCGTGCTGCGCCGTAATCGCCGTGCATGATCTCCTTGCCCTCGCGCACATGCATGGCCAGCTGGATGATCGGATTGTCGCGCGCCTGACGATGGATATCGGTCAGAAGATAATCCGGCTCCTGATCGGTGAAGAAACCGCCACCGGAGATCGGCGGCAGCTGGCCGGGGTCGCCGAGCACCAGGATCGGCGTACCGAAACTCATCAAATCCTTGCCGAGCGCCTCATCCACCATTGAGCATTCGTCGACGATGATCAGCGCCGCCTTGGCGACCGGGCTCTGGCGATTGATGGTGAACATCGGCGCGATCGAGGTCTTGCCGGTCTCTTCATCCTCGACCGATTCTTCGCCGCGCGGGCGATAGATCAGCGAATGGATGGTCTTGGCATTGCTTGCCCCGCGCGACCGCAGCACTTGCGCCGCCTTGCCGGTGAAGGCCGCAAACAACACGTCGCCGTCGACATGCTCGGCAAAATGCCGCGCAAGCGTAGTCTTGCCCGTGCCGGCATAACCGAACAGGCGGAATAGTGGCGAGCGCCCTTCCTTCAGCCATTGGGAAACGGCCTTGAGCGCTTCGTCTTGTTGCGGGGCGAATTGCATGCGCCGACTTGGCAGGATTCGCCTCCCGGAAGCAAGCGGTAAAAAAACTGCCCGACGACCGGGAATAAAATCGACGCAGATCGTGTCTCATGCCCGGCAACGCAAAATCGTGGGGCCTGGACGGTAGACGCGTCCACCAATCCGAGGAGAAACATAATGAAAGCCGCGAAACTTCTGCCGGTTCTGATCCTGGCAACAGCAGCCGCCACCTCCGCCTTCGCCGCCGCTCCGGTAAAGACCGCCGACTCTGCCAAGGGCAAGGTTCTGACCGGCGAAAACGGCATGACGCTCTACACCTTCAAGAACGACAAGAAGGATGTTTCCAATTGCAACGATGATTGCGCCAAGGCATGGCCGCCGCTGATGGCCGATGGCAATGCTAAGCCGGAAGGCGCATACTCGATCATCACCCGCAAGGACGGGATGAAGCAATGGGCGAAGGACGGCATGCCGCTTTATTTCTTTGTCAAGGATGCCAAGGCCGGCGACGCTGCCGGCGACGGCTTTAAGGGCGTATGGGATGCCGCACGGCCCTGATCGAACCAACCGCGGCGCGGGAGAAGGCTCTTCCGCGCCCGACAGCTTCGAAGCGGAGGTGCTGGCGCTCCTCCCTTCGTTGCGGCGCTATTCGCGCAGCCTTACCCGTTCCGACGCCGACGGCGAGGACCTGCTGCAGGATTGCGTGGAGAAGGTGCTGACCCGCCGCACGCAGTGGCGCGGCATGAACCTTCGCGGCTGGGTCCTGACCATCATGACCAATCTTTACCGCAACGGCTTACGCCGTGACGGCGGCCGCAGCTTCGTGGACCTTGAGGACGGCGCCGAGCTGCCGGCGGCCGAAACGAGCAGCGATCCTTTGGAACGCTCGCGCCTGGAGGCGGCGTTGAACAGCCTCGGGGAGGATTATCGCGCCGTGCTGATGCTGGTCGTGGTCGAGGGCTACAGCTACCAGGACGTCGCCACCATGCTGGACATCCCGATCGGCACGGTCATGTCGCGCCTGTCCCGCGCGCGGCAAAAAATGACCGGACTGATGAATGCCGACAATGTCGTTACGCTTCGGAGACCGAAATGAGTGAACGCAACCCGACCGTGACCGAAGCGGATCTTCACGCCTTTGCAGACGGGCTGTTGCCGCCGGACGATCACGCCCGGCTGGAGGCATGGCTTGCAGAAAACCCCGACGAAGCCGGCATGGTTGCCATCTGGCAGGCCCAGAACGCTGGCATAAAGCAACTTTTCGCGCCCTACGAAATCTCCAGGGAAAACGACCGCGAACTGGTAAAGCCGGCAGCGGCACAGCTTCCCGCGCCCGCTCCCCCGCGGAGATGGCTGCGCATGGCGGCGGCATCTGTCGCTCTTTTCCTCGCCGGTGCTGCCGCCGGTCATTTCGGACCCTTGCTTCTGACGCAGCCAGAGCTTCGCCTTGCGGGCATCGAAGCTCTGCCGAGGCAGGCGCAATCGGCCTTCATCGTCTATGCCAGCGATGTCCGCCATCCTGTCGAGGTCGGCGCCGATCAGGAAGCGCATCTGGCCACCTGGCTCGGCAAACGCATGAACGTCGCCAATCTCAAGGTGCCGGGCCTGCAGTCGCTCGGCTTCCAGCTGGTGGGCGGTCGGCTCCTGCCGATCAATGGCGCTCCGGGCGCCCTCTTCATGTATGAAAACGCAGCCGGCCAACGCCTTACCGTCCTCGTCGGCACCAACAAGGACAATACGACGACGAGTTTCCGCTTTTCCAGCACCGGTACCGTCGAAACTTTCTACTGGATCGACGGCAGCCTCGGCTATGCCGTCACCGGCGAGATTTCACGGGATATGCTGCGGCAGGTGGCCGACGAATGCTACAAGCAGTTTTCGTCCTAGGGCAATTCCAGGAAAAGTGTGCAGCGGTTTTCCGTCCGGAATTGTGAAAAAACAAAAAGATAGAGCGGTTCTCGGCTTCCTTGAAAAGCTGAACCGCTCTAGACTGGTCAGCGTTCTGGATCGTTTTCGAGCAGGATCGGCTTGCCGTGCGGCGTTGCTTCCGCCGCGCGCTGCCAGCTTTTCTGCAGAGCAAGGATCGCATCGGCGTCGGCTATGCCACGACGCACCAGCAGGCCGGACAGCGCCGCGACCCAGCAGTCGAAATAGTCGCTCCCGTCCTCCGCGCGGCCGGGGCGGTACAATTCCGCCGAAAGCTGCTTGGCCCATTCGCTCCAGGTGAACACCCCCTGCTGATGCAGATGCACGGTCATGGCAAAAGCCTCTGCCGCCCACGGTTCGGGGAAAACGGGCTCGCCATCGGCGGATTTCGGCAGTTGCGGCGATTGCGTAAGCGGCGACGAGGCCTCAGGCGCGCTCAAGATAGCTCTCCCACGCGTCGATCGAGACGGTAAGAGAGGGATCAGCACCCTCGCCCCATATTTCCGCCCCATCAAAAACGACCGTGTAAATCCATTGCGGATTCTCGCCTCGGCCGTGAGCATTGTCGTCGGGAAAGACGAAGGAGCCTTGTACGGCTTCCACCACACCCGTTTTGGCGCGGGCGTAACGCGGCAACCGCGTGTGGCCTGTCGGATTGAAATTCCTGGTGCGCACGCGATCGCCGACCGCAAAGATCGGCACCGCATCGACTGGCCGGTCGCACGGACCGCCCTTCGCGAGAACGCCGGCGACCATGTCGGCCTTAAGGATGCGTTTCGGCGCAGTTCCCTGGCGCTCGGAATGGCCGGATAGCAATTCCGCGCCCGTCACGAAGCCATGTCGCTGCAACAGCATCTCGACGCCACGCGTCCAGATTTCGTAATAGCTGGCGGCAAGATAATCGGCCGGCGGGATGTTTTCGCGCGCGTGTCGGCTTTCATCGATGCTCCATGCACCGAACGCACCGCAGGAGAGCGTGATTCCAAGCGCTCTCTTCTCCCAGTCCGCATGGAATAGAGGTTCGTTCGGTTCCGGGGCAACCGGACCGAAGCCCATCTGCCCGCCGAGATCGTGCGGCCCGTTCATACCGTCGCCTCCGGTTTCGTGGCGAGCGCCGTGCCGATCATCGCATCGCGGCTGACGAGATCGGCAAGAGCGGCCTCACTCATTCCATCGGTACGAGTAGGCCGTTCGGGAATGACGAGATAGCGCAGCTCGGCGGTCGAATCCCAGACACGGATTTTCTTCTCCGCGGGCAAGACCGTACCGAATTCGGCAAGCACACCACGCGGATCGATGACGGCACGAGAGCGATAGGCCGGCGCCTTGTACCAAACTGGCGGCAGGCCAAGCACGGACCAGGGATAACAGGAGCAGAGGGTGCAGACGACGAGATTGTGGGTCTCTGGGGTATTGAAGACGGCACGCATATGTTCGCCCTGCCGGCCCGTAAAGCCGAGGCTCGCAATCGCCGCGGTCGCATCCCGGCGCAGCCATTCGGCAAATTCCGGATCGCTCCAGGCCTTCGCGACGACTTGCGCGCCGTTGCGCGGGCCAACCTTCGTCTCGTAGGTCTCGACAATGGCATCGATCGCCGCCGGATCGATCAACCCTTTTTCCGTCAGCAGCGTTTCCAGCGCCTTCACGCGCGCCTGCATGTCGGAATAGTGGTTGTCGTGACTGTGATCATGGTCGTGACCACATTGATGATCGTGATCATGGTGATGACCGTCTTCATGATCGTGCATGGCACATCCCTCGTCGAACAGGACTGAAGTCTAGGCTTTCGCGCCGGACCCGCCAAGCCTCGAATCGTCTTCCCGAGCCCGGCGGCGATACAGCTATTTCAGCATCGGCCAGAGGCTGAGAACCAGGAGGACAGCCATGGTGATATTGAACCATTTGAGACGGACGGGATCGGACAGCCAGTCGCGCAGGGCCGAGCCGAAGCCGGCCCAGGTCGAAACGCTTGGGACGTTGACGGCGGCAAAAGCAAAGCCGACCAGCAGCACGCTTAGAAGGTAAAGCTGTTCATTCGTATAGGTCGCCATAGCGGTTACCGCCATGACCCATGCCTTGGGATTGACCCATTGAAACGCCGCGGCATTCAGGGAACTCATCGGACGCGCGCCGCTTTCCTTTTCGGCGATGCTGCGCGAAGTGCCGATCTTCCAGGCGATCCAGACGAGATAGGCACCGCCGGCGAACTTCAGCACGGTATAGACGATCGGCACCGTATGCAGCAGCGCCCCCAGCCCCAGCCCGACGGCAAGCAACAACGACAGGAAACCGACACCGATGCCAAGCATATGCGGGATCGTCCGGCGAAAGCCGAAATTCACGCCCGATGCGAAGAGCATCATATTGTTCGGTCCAGGGGTGATCGATGTCGTAAACGCAAACAAAAGAAGAGCCAGAAATGTGTTCAGCTCCATGGGGCCTCCCGGAATGCCGCTCCCTTGATGATCGGCAGACGCACGCAGTCGATAATGCACCCGCAATTGGCGGGTGATTTTTTACCAGCACCTAAATCAACTTCCCTCCGAACGCCACAGGGCGATTGTCACCATGACAGGAATGCGGTGATTGAAATCCCGATGAATGGATTTATCTTTCGCGGCATCCACAACGAGGACAGGCCATGCACGATCCGATCCCCACCGTCGCCCTTCCCTCAGGCATCGAGGTGCCCGCGCTCGGCCAGGGCACATGGAACATGGGGGAGAAGACATCGCTGGCAACCGATGAGATCGCCAGCCTCAAGGCGGGGATCGATCTCGGCATGACCTTGATCGATACCGCCGAAATGTATGGCGAAGGCGGCGCCGAGGAGATCGTCGGCAAAGCCATCGAGGGACGGCGCGACGAGGTGTTCTTGGTCAGCAAGGTCTACCCCTGGAATGCCAGCCACAAAGGCGCTATCGACGCCTGCGAGCGCAGCCTGAAGCGAATGAAGACCGATCGCATCGATCTCTACCTTCTGCATTGGCGCAGCGAACATCCGCTGGCCGAAACCGTGCAGGCCTTCGAGGAGCTGAAGGCGGCCGGCAAGATCCGCGCCTGGGGCGTCTCGAATTTCGATGTCGACGACATGGAGGAACTGCTGACGGTACCGGGTGGCGATCAGGTTGCCTCCAATCAGGTGCTTTACAATCTCGGCCGACGCGGCATCGAATTCGACCTGCTGCCTTGGTGCCAGCAGCGAAACATCCCGATCATGGCTTACTCGCCGATCGAACAGGGTCGCCTGGCCCACCATCCGGACCTTATCCGCATTGCCAAGACCTATCAGGCGACCCCCGCGCAGATCGCACTTGCCTTTCTGCTCGAACGCGACGGCGTGATCGTCATACCGAAAACCTCTAGCGTCCAGCGCGTCAGTGAAAATCGAGACGCGGTTTCGCTCGACATCAGCGACGAAGACTGGGCAGCCCTCGACGCCGCCTTCCCGCCGCCGCCGCGCAAGAAGCCGCTTGAGATGATTTAGGTACCCTATCGGCCCGCCTGCTGCTGCGCCACGACGAGCTCGATCGCCTGGAAAACGTCTATCAGTCGCCAGTCGCGAGGGTCGCGATAGGTGGGATAGAGAGAAAAGGCGGCGGCGGTCACCTGGTCGACGGTACGAAGCTTGTCGCGCCGGCCGGCCAGAACGGCTTTCGCGCGCACGCCGAAACGATCCTCCGTCAGCCCCCATCCCGCGTAGAATGGCGCGGCATAGCAGCGGACGGGAATTCCGCGCAGGAGCGCGTCCATTCCAAACTGGCTCGAGACGGTCCAGACTTCATCCACGACGTCAAGAATCGACGCCACCGACACGGGATCCTGCAGAAATAACGCGCCGGGATGTTTCTTGGCGGCCTCTCTGAGATAGCCTTTGCGATACCCTGCCATCACATCGGGGTGGGTGCGGATCACGCATTGCTCGCCGGTCGCCAGAGCGTCGGCAAGCATGCGCTCGAACGAAGCGGCCGAGCCGAGCGCCTTGCCGACCGAGATGTCGCCGACAACCTGGTCGACCAACAAGAGGCGGCGTTTGCGCGTCCGCTCGATCGCCGGCTCCTTATGCGGGAGATGATTGTATTTCGAGATCCTGTGGCGGACGATCTGCTCGCGGATCGCCTTGCCGATCTCGCCGGCTTCCGTGCCGGCTCCGGCGATCAGCCGCTCCAGGCGCGACGGACGACCGGCATCCACCGGCAAGCCAAGATCGTCGACTACGATGGACAAGGGCACGGCTCCGGCCTTGCCGAGGCCAACGGAGCGCAGAAATCCGTCTTCCAGATTCCAGCGCCTCAGGCCACGCATCCGGCTGATCGCACCGGCCATTTTAGCCGGGCTGCGGCCACCCCAGGAAAGAACGCCCTGAATGCCGGGCGACAGGGTGGAGGCAATCGTCTGCGACCCGAAATATTGGCAGAGCCAAGGAAAGGCATTGCGAACGAAAAATGTTGCCCCGAGGTTCGTCCCGGCAGGCGGATACCAGCTCCTGTCGCCGGCTCCAGGCAAATCTTCGCTGGCCGAAAATGCCACTCTCACACCTCGTTCGAAACCGGCTTCGTCACGTATCAAGCGTCGCGCAAACTACGCGACGCTCTTCGCCCGGTCAACGAACGACCGTGCTCACATTCCCTGCGGCCCGCGATTCATCGCGGCGATGCCGGTACGGCAGATTTCGATCAGGCCGAGCGGCTTGATGATCGCCACGAACTGGTCGATCTTCGAGGACTTGCCGGTGATTTCGAAGATGAAGTGCTCGACGGTGGCGTCGACCACCTTGGCCTGGAAGGCATCCGCCAGCCGTAGCGCTTCTGCGCGGGCATCGCCGCTACCGGCCACCTTCAGCAATGCCACTTCGCGCTCGATCGGCCGTTCCTGGCCGAGATCGCGGGCGCGCACTGTCAGGTCGAGGACGCGGTGCACCGGCACGATGCGCTCGAGCTGCGCCTTGATCTGCTCCAGCACCTGCGGCGTGCCGCGGGTGACAATGGTGATGCGCGACAGGTGCGCCTGATGCTCGGTTTCGGAAACGGTCAGGCTCTCGATGTTGTAGCCACGGCCGGAAAAGAGGCCGATCACGCGCGCAAGGACGCCGGGCTCGTTATCGACCAGCACCGACAGCGTATGGCTTTCGGCGACTGCCGTCTCGGGCGAAATGAAATAGGCGGAGCCCGTGGGTTGAAGGTGTGCGTTCATATTCCTCGTCCGTTTCCTCGGTTCTTATATTCGGGATGCCAGTACGGCGCCGGTGCAATGATTTTCTTTTATGGGAAGCAAGGACACGGCAAGCCTGCCATGTCCTTGCGACAGGATCAGACCAACTGACGGCCCTTGGCGTCGATGGCGTTGGCGACGACTTCGTCGGTCGCTTCGTCCGGCAGCAGCATCTCGTTATGCGCCTTGCCCGAGGGAATCATCGGGAAGCAGTTGGCAAGGTTGGCGACGCGGCAATCGAAGATGACGGGCTTGTCGACATCGATCATCTCCTGGATGGCCGCGTCGAGATCGCCGGGCTTTTCGCAGCGCAGACCGACGGCGCCATAGGCTTCCGCCAGCTTGACGAAATCGGGCATCGCCTCGGTGTAGGAATTCGACAGGCGGTTGCCGTGCAGCAGCTGCTGCCACTGCCGCACCATGCCCATGTACTGGTTGTTCAGGATGAAGATCTTGATCGGCAGCTCGTACTGCACCGCCGTCGACATTTCCTGGATCGTCATCTGCACCGAGGCGTCGCCCGCGATGTCGATGACGAGGCTGTTGGGATGGGCCACCTGCACGCCG
>JAGWJK010001018.1 GCA_028865845.1 Rhizobiaceae bacterium | reverse complement strand
CAGGAAGATGTTGACGATCATCGCGATGACGACGCCGAACAGACCCATGATCAGGAACGAACCCATCGCGGACAGGTTACGCTTCGTGGTGTAGCCGTAGAGCGACAGCGCGCCGAAGGAGGCGGCGGTCACGAAGAACGTCTGCACAATGCTCTGGCCGGTATAGATGATGAAGATCGACGACAGCGACAAACCTACCAGCGCGGCATAGACCCAGAAGGTCGTCTGCGCAGCCTGTACGCTCATGCGGTTGATCCTGAAGCTCAGGAAGAACACCATCGCCAGCGGAGCGAGGATGACGACCCAGCGGAGCGGGCTCAGGTAGATCGCCTGGCCGAAGGCAGTGATCTGCCCGTCAGCGAAAGCGAGCGAGAATGCGCCGTAGGCGGCCGCACCTGTTATCACCAGGCCCAGCGCCATCAGGTTATAGACCTTGAGCATGTAGGCTCGAAGGCCTTCGTCTATCATCGCACCGGACTGCGCGCCGCTCTGCGGCACCCGGTTCTGGTAATTGCGAAAATCAGCCATGTTTTCCTCTTTCAAGCTCCGATGAGAATACGGTGTCGGGCCATTTGGGGTCCCAGGCGCCGCTGCGGAGCTCAGCATGCCTGCCGGAGAATATGATGCTTTCGCGCCCGCGACACAAGGCCCATGCCACCAGCGTCGGGTTAAATCGGCGTAATATCGTGCAATTCTACCGCGATGGACGGTCGCCGATCGGCAAGGTCTAAAGCTCGCGCAAGACCGGCGCCGCCTTCTGTCCCAGAATGCGCCAGGTGCCGATGAGACCGATGCCGACGGTTAGGACCAGCGCGATGAGGAGGGTCGAAAACGCGACGTCCGGAAGGAAGGTCGAGGGCAGATGCATGATGCGGCTGACGATGTACCACGCCGCAACCGATCCGGCGAGCAGCGCGAAAATCGCCGTGGCGGCCCCGAGGATAAGATATTCGTAGCTGAAGGCACGGATCAGCATCGCCCGTGTCGCCCCGAGCGTCTTCAGCACCACTGCGTCATGCGTACGGGCGCGGTTTCCGGCCGCAAGCGCGCCGGCAAGCACCAGCACGGAGGCGATGAGCGCGACCGAGGCGGCGGCGCGGATCGCGGTTGCGAGCTGGCCGACCAGCGTATTGACGACATCGAGCGCATCCTTGACGCGCACACTGGTGATCGTCGGATAGGTGTTCGTGACGTTCTTCAGGATCGCGGCTTCTTCGGCGGAGCTTGCCGTCGGGTCGGTCAGCGTCGCCAGCCAGGCATGCGGCGCGCCCCTGAAGGTGTTGGGCGAGAAGATCATGACGAAATTGATCGACAGCGATTGCCACTCGATCTTGCGGAAGCTGGCGATCTTGGCGGTGACGTTGCGGCCGAGCACGTTGACGGTCACGGTATCGCCGAGCTTCAGCCCCAGCGCCTTACCCTCCTCCTCGGAGAAGGACACCAGCGGCTCGCCGCTATAGTCCTTGTCCCACCACTTGCCCTCGGTCACGACGGCATTCTCCGGCACGGTGTCGGCATAGGTGATGCCGCGATCGCCGCGAAGGATCCATTGTCCGGCCGCTGGCACCTTCATCTTGGCGACGTCCTGTCCGTTGAAGGCGACGATGCGGCCGCGCAGCATGGGGACTTCGACGAGCTTACCCTGTGGCGCCTGCGTCTCGACAGTCTTGCGGAACCCGTCGAGTTCCGATCCCTGGATGTCGACGAAGAAGAAGTTCGGCGCCTTCTCGCTCATCCGTCCCATCAGCTCGCGGCGCATATTGCTGTCGATCAGCGTGAGCGTCACCAACAGCGCAAGGCCGAGACCGAGCGACAGGACGACGGAGGCCGTCAGCGCGCCCGGCCGGTGGATATTGCCGATTGCCAGGCGCAAGGCCGGCGAGTGAACGCGCGGGCTGCGGCGGGCAAGCCACGACAGCAGCCATGCGACGGCTCGCAGTACGATGAAAGAGACGGCAATGGAGACGACGAAGACCACGGCGATGAAGCGGTCGTAAGCGGTAAAGATCGCCAGCGCGGAAAGCGCCGCCATCAAAAACGCGGCGGCAAGCAGGTAAGGCCAGGCAGGCAAGCGGCGCGCCTCGAAGCCCTGTTCGCGAAAAAGTGCCGTTGCCGGTACCTCGCGGGCATGGCCGAGCGGCAGGATGGCGAAGGCGAGCGTGGTCAACAGGCCGAAGAGGGCGGCCAGGGTCAGCGGACCGGGATAAAGCCGCGGTGCCGTCGAGATCGGCAGGAATTCGGCCATGAACTGCGCCGCGAACAACGGCGCGATGGCACCGAGGACAAGGCCGATCGCCACGCCGGCAAGGGCGATGACCGCAATCTGGATCAGATAGATCATCACGACGACGAAGGCCGGAGCGCCCAGGCATTTGAAGGTGGCAATGGTGGTGCGCTTGGAATCGAGAAAGGCGCGCACCGCATTGGCGACGCCGACGCC
>JAGWJK010001017.1 GCA_028865845.1 Rhizobiaceae bacterium | reverse complement strand
ATCGTGGCGCTCGCCCGTAAGCTCCTCATGGCTCTCTGGAAATATGTGAGCTCCGGGGTCGTGATCGAAGGTGCAATCATGAAACCCGCCCGAAAGCCGGAAATACCTGTGAAACGAAAATTCGAATCCTCAGGGCCTGACCAGCCCTGACGGATCCAGGTCGACGGACCGGGAATCCTTTTGGCCTTCAAACGC
Source organism: Rhizobiaceae bacterium (assembly GCA_028865845.1). Taxonomy (GTDB): domain Bacteria; phylum Pseudomonadota; class Alphaproteobacteria; order Rhizobiales; family Rhizobiaceae; genus Rhizobium. Next base: position 2,246 of record JAGWJK010001017.1, on the reverse strand, counting down.
CGATCTTGAGCGGGGCGCCCACACTGCATTAAAATAATCTTCTGTGCCCGTTCCGTGCAGCGTCGGCAGCCACGCGCCATTTGCGCCGATTGCCGTTTCGGCGTGCAGTTCGATCGGCGCTGCCTCCGGCCCGATGCGCGGGTCAGGCTGAACGCCTATCCGTCCTCTGACCCGCCTACCCTTTGATCGCTCCCGCCGTCATTGAACCCGAAATCTGTCGATACATCAGCAAGCCGAGAAAAACAGGCGGAAGAGCACCCACGAGCATGACCGCAGACGCGGTGCCCCATTGGACGCCGCCGCCGCTTGCCGCGAAAAAGAATGATGCGCCGACCGTGGTCGGAACTGCCTTGTTCGTCGTTAACATCAACCCGAATAGGAACTCGTTCCAAGCGGTGATGAAGCCAAAGATGAAGGTCGTCACCAGCGCCGGCCGGACGACCGGCCGGATGATGCTGATCATGATCTGCCACGAACTCGCCCCGTCCACCCTCGCGGCCTCGTCCAACTCCAACGGAACATCGGAAATGGCATTGACGAGGATAACGAGCGCCAATGGCGTGTTGACGATGGTCAGGATCAGGCCGAGACCAAGTTGAGTGTCGAGCAGACCGACAAACTGGTACATCATATAGAGTGGGATCGCAAAAATGATGAGTGGGACGGCCCGCAGATTGATGACAACCGGCAGTAACGTGTGTTTGCCGACCTCGCTCCTTGCGATCGCGTAGGCGGCCGGGAAGGCAAGCAGGATCGCAAGTCCCGTGCCGATAAATGAGGCGACGGTGCTGTTCCAGAGATAGGAATAGATGTTGAAGCGATCGGTCTGCGTCAAAACACGCACGTAGTTTTCAAAGGTCGGCTGGCTGACCCACAAACCTGGATTGATCGAAAGCTCGCGCGCGGTTTTAAACGACGTTACGAGTGTGACGATAACGGGAAAATTCATTGCGAGAGCGGCAACGGCAAAGACCGCCCAGCGGAGCGCGTTCATCATGGATCATGTCTCCTGCGGCCGGCCAGCCAGTTGAGCCCATAGAGCACGACCAGCGACGTGAGAAAGAGGACGACGGAGGCCGCCACTGCCTTGCCGATCGCGCCCTCCTTGAAGAACGCCTGATAGATGTAGATCGACAGCGATGTCGTGGAGCCGCCTGCGCCACTACCGGTCAGCGCATACACATTGTCGAAGACGCGAAAGCCGTCAATGAAACGGATGAAGAAGGCGATCACCAGCGTTGGCAGCATCAGCGGCAGTTCGATAAACCAGAGGACCTTCACGGCCGACGCGCCATCGAGCGCGGCGGCTTCGCGCACGTCGATCGGCACCGCGACGTAAGCCATGTAGAAGAGCAAAAACGCAAATGGCGTCCATTGCAGTGTTTCGACCACGATCAGCGTCCAGAATGCGTGTGAAACATCGAGAAAGGCTGGGCTGTCACCGAACCACATGAAGAGATAATAAGGCACGGGACCTGCAAATTCGTGCAGCACCAGGCGGTACATGAGGCCGATCATGGCGGGTGCAACCATCAATGGCAGCATAAGCAGGGCCATTAATGCCGATCGTTTCGATAAAAGCGGCGCCAGAAAGATCGCCAGAAACAAGCCGAGCAGGCATTCGATTAGTGCAGTTAGGATGCCGAAACGCAGAGAAAAAGACGTTGCGCGCCAGAAATCGCGATCGGCAAGGACGGCAACGTAGTTGTCAAAGCCGCTCAGTGTCGGACTTCGCAAAGTCTGGAAGTCGACTGTTGAGACTGAATAGATGAGGTTGATGATTGCGGGAAAACCGAGAAACAGCAGCAAGAACCCCACGAGTGGCGTGAGATAGGCTCTTCCTTCGGCACGTCTTATGATCGCCATTTCAATCCGCCGAATAGGCCGGACACGTTGCCGAGGGCAACGCGCCCGACGAGTCTCATTTCTTCAGGAGGTCCTGCATTCCGGCCTTGGTGTGAGCCAATGCGTCTTCAAGGCTTTGCTGGCCTGACCAGTAACCGGTGAATTCTTTCGCCTGCAACTCGTAGACGGAAAGTGCGTTTGCCGACGTAGCGCCATTCATCACGTAACCGTATTTGCTGGCAAACTCACCGAGCTTGACGAGATCCGGACGTTCCTTTGCGACTTTCGCCACAACTTCAGGCGTGAGGGCCGGCGAACCGCCGCTTCGGGCATAGAGCAAGGCGGCATCCTCGGTCGCCAGCCATTTCAGGAACTTGACGGCGCCATCCTTGTTCTTGGCG
>JAGWJK010001016.1 GCA_028865845.1 Rhizobiaceae bacterium | reverse complement strand
TGGTCCGCGAAACCGGCCAGAGATTGTAGGTGAAGGACATCGCCAGCGTCAGGACAAGGCCGACCCCATAGATCCAGGCGGCCGCGATCCCGCCATCGGAGCTCCACACCGTCGCATAGAAAATCAGCACGGTCGCACCGATCAACGAAAAGACCACGCCGACGCCGTTGACGATGCCGTCGGCGATCAGTTCGTATCGGTCATAGGCCCAACGGATGCCTTTATATTCCGCCATACGCATATTCCCATTGCCGTCGAGACTTGATGCTCGCATCTTGCGTATGGAGAGGCAATCGGGCGAAAAGGGGATGGCGGTAAATCTTTATGAATAACTCCGCCGTCCATTTGGGCCGCGATCCCGTTCGGAGGGCTGTAATCAGCCCGCCGTCAATGAATAGCGAACGCTGCATTGTCTATTTCTGGACTTCTGTGAACAATCGGAATCCGCCATATAGAGCTCAAGTACAGCAGACCTGAAGATCGAAAGAGGCACATGGACCGGCAAAAGCTCTCAGGCTCTGCCATCGGCGGTATTTTTGCCGCCTATGCCGGTCTCCTCTCTCCCCACACCATCGAGGTTTGAACGACGCCCATGACCGAAACCGCCCCCTCCTACGCGCTGACGCGGCCCGCTTATGTCGGCCAGTCGCATCTCGTCGTCACCGACCTGCCGCTGGTGTCGCGCTTCTATCAGGATATGATCGGCCTCAAGGTCATCGAAAAGACGGCGAGCGGTGAAGTATTGGGCGTCGCGGGCCAACCGCTCTTGACGCTGACCACGGACCGCGCCGCCAAGCGAGCGCCACAGAGCGCCGCGGGCCTGTTTCACACCGCGTTCCTGATGCCGGACCGCACCGAGCTTGCCCGTTGGCTCAGGCATGCAGCCCACAATGGCGTAGCGCTCGAAGGCGCTTCGGATCACATCGTCAGCGAGGCGATCTACCTTTCCGACCCCGAGGGCAACGGCATCGAAATTTATGCCGACCGGCCGCATGAGCAATGGAAGTTCAACGGCGACGGCACCGTCGAAATGGCGACGCTGCGGCTCGACCTGCAGAAGCTTTACGAAACCGCGCCGCAAGATCGTTGGGACGGCGCAGCGGATGGCACCGCAATCGGCCACATCCATCTACAGGTCGGCGATGTTGCCGAGGCAAACGCCTTTTATCGCGACGTGCTGGGCATGAAGGTCATGGCGGCGCGCTATCCCGGCGCCACTTTCCTTGCGACCGGCGGCTATCACCATCACCTCGGCGCCAACACCTGGAACAGCCGCGGCGCCGGCGTCCGCTCGGAGCATATGACCGGCCTCTCCGATTACACGCTGCGCTTCAACGATCGCGAGACGCTCGACAAGGCGGTTGCAGCGCTCGATGCGCATCAGATCAAGACGGAAAAACGCGATGGCGGCGTCTCGTTGCGCGACCCCTGGGGCATCGGCCTCAACCTGATCGCCTGATTTCGTCGTCATCTATGAATGCCGCAAGCCTGCCCTGGAACCGGGGCAGGCTTTGCGCGTTTTCGTCTCGAGCCAGTTGGGCTTCGGGGGACATCGTCGCAATGGGTATCGCCAACGGCATACGCAAGCAGGCAAGCAAGCTAGCAATCGCACAAGAACGACGGTCGAGCGCTTGGGCGGAGGCATTACGTGCGGAAACCGAGCGACTGAACAGCGAAGCGTCGCGGCCGGTCGAAAAGGATGGATTGGATATCGCTTCGGCCTGGGCGCTGATCGGTATCTGTCTCGGCCTGGCGCTGACCGGCGTCTATTTGATGTCGTCGATCCTTATCCCGATAACCCTTGCAGTCGTCGTCGGCATGATCCTCGGGCTGGTGGCCGAGAAGCTGAGCAAGCTCGGCGTCCCTCGCATCCTGAATGCGGTTCTGCTGTCGTCGGCGGTGGCACTTGTCATCTTCCTGATGATCAATGCGCTCGCCGGCCCTATGACGACGCTCGCGCAGCAGGGACCGGATATGTTCCAGCGCACGACCGATCGGCTGATGCCCTATCTGGAGCGGATCAGATGGCTGCACATTACGCCACAGACCTTTGAAAGCGGATCGATGTCGACGAGTGCCCTGCTCGAGAACACCGGCAACGTGCTGCACGTCGTCGCCAACAGCTTGACACCCGCCATCGTCCAAGGCCTGATCTTCTTCGTGGCGCTCCTGCTGTTCCTGGTCGGCCGCGTCAATCTGCGCAAGACGATCATCATGGCCTTTTCGAGCCGAAGCTCGAGGCTGACGGCGATCCGCATCATCAACGGCGTGGAACAGGTTCTCGGCTTCTATTTCGCAACGGCGTCGCTGATCTATGTCGGCCTCGGCATCAGCATGGGCGTCATCGCTTATTTCGGGGGCATCAGCGCCCCGATCCTCTGGGGCATCTTCGCTTTTCTCTCCAGCTTCATCCCGTTCGTCGGCATTGCGACGATGACGACG
>JAGWJK010001015.1 GCA_028865845.1 Rhizobiaceae bacterium | reverse complement strand
ATTGAGTGCCATCAGCGCCTGCAACGCTTCCGGCAGGACGACGGCTGGATTTTTCATACGGGCTTGCATTCCTAAATCTCCTCAAATGGTTCCGGCTGTTTCGATTGGCCAAATACGGTCTTTCGTCTTGACGACGTTATTTCCTGCCGATCCTTTGTCACATCGGCCCGAAGTCGTTCGTCATTGGTCTGACGGAGCACGATGGGAGAATGTGACCGATGGACGAAAAAAAATGGCAGGCGGAAAAATTCGAGGCTAATCGGCCGCATTTGCGCTCGGTCGCATACCGCATGCTCGGCTCGCGAACGGAGGCGGAGGATGCAGTGCAGGAGACGTGGCTGCGCCTCAGCCGCGCCGACACGACCGACGTCGAAAACCTGAGCGGCTGGCTGACGACGGTGACCGCCCGCATCTGCCTGGATATGCTGCGCAGCCGAAAATTACGGCGCGAGGATCCGCTCGCCGTCCACCTGCCCGAGCTCACGGCTAGCCAGCAAACCGACCCTGCCGCGAATGCCGAAGAGGAGATCGAACTCAGCGATTCCATCGGCCTTGCCTTGCTGGTCGTGCTCGAAAAGCTTTCGCCCGCCGAGCGGCTCGCCTTCGTACTGCACGACATGTTCGATCTGCCCTTCGACGAGATCGCACCAATCGTCGGTCGCACGACGATTGCCACGCGGCAGCTCGCCAGCCGCGCCCGCCGGCGCGTGCGGGATACGCCGGTCGATGCGGAGGCCGATCTGAGCCGCCAGCGCCACGTGGTCGAGGCCTTCTTTACCGCATCCCGCGACGGTGACTTGCAGGCCCTGCTTGCCGCTCTCGATCCGGATGTCGTCTTCCGTGCCGATGCCGTTGCCGCGCGGATGGGTGCGTTGCCGGAGATACGCGGTCGCGGGCCAGTCGCCGAGACCTTCCGCGGCCGAGCCCAGGGTGCTCGACTCGCCGTCATCGACGGTGCTGTCGGGGCTGTCGTCATCTTCGGCGGCCGGCTGCGTATCGCGCTTCGCCTTGCCATTGGCGATGATGGCACCATCGTCGGCATCGACGCGACCGCAGACCCGGATCAGCTACGCATGCTCGATGTAACGATCATCGATCGCTGAGAGGCGTTACCGTATCTGCGTCGGGCTCGTTCCGGTCAGCCGACGGAACATGGCAATGAAAGCCGAAGCATTGCTGTAGCCGAGCTGCCGCGCCACCTGTTGTACCGGCTTGTCGGCCTCCAGCATCGCGAGTGCGCTCACCAGTTTCAGCCGCTGCCGCCACTCGTTGAAGGACATGCCGAGGTCGTCCTGGCAGCGGCGGGACAGCGTGCGTTCGGTCGTGCCCATTCGTCGCGCCCACTCGGCGAGCGAATGGCGATCTCCGGGATCGTTCTGCAGCGCGCGTAGCACCGGTCCGAGCAGCGTGTCGTCGGAGAGCGGCAGATAGCTTTCGCAACGTGGCGCGACGCGAATCTGGTCGACCAGCACCTCTGCCAGCCGCAGATCCTCCTCCGCCTCCGGGACGGTGATGTCGCGCGCCGCGAAATCCGCGAGAATGGCCTTCAGCAACGGGCTGAGGCTGAGCGTCGATGGTTCAAGCGGCAGGCCGGCGCAAAGAGATCGTTCGATGTAAACGGTGACGTAGCGAACATCATGCTGGTTCCAGGCGTCGTGCAACGTGTCCGGCGGCAGCCAGATCGCGTAATGCGGGGGAGACAGATAGCGCGCACCCCGGATGTTGAATTCGACGACGCCCACAAGCGCGTAATTGAGTTCGCCCCAAGATTGGCTTTTCGGCGGGAAGACCGTGCCGGCCTTGTAATCTTCGGTGCGGAACGATACCGGCCGTGGCGGATCGCCCTCGATGCGTGGCAAGCGGTTCTTCATGTCCGCAATCCGCTACTGATTGTCTTTATCTCGCTATATATCTGGAATCGGACAGGGCGTAAAAGAAAACATATGCCGAAACGGCGCTCCATCGCGCCTTCGTTTCGGCAATCATGGAAAGATGCAAGGATCCGCCGCCGTGAGCAACCAATCGAATGCCGCCGCGAACTCGAACTCCATCCTGACGACCGCAGCGCTGGCGCCGCTTTGCACCGTATTGATCTGGTCGGGCAACACTATCGTCACCAAGGCGGCATCCGGCGTGATTTCCCCCGGATCGATTTCCTTCTATCGCTGGCTGCTCGCCTTTCTCGTCCTCCTGCCCTTCGTCGGGCGTGCTGCCTGGCGCAATCGCGGCCTGCTTGCACAATATTGGCTGAAGCTCGCAACCCTCGGCGCACTCGGCATGGTCATCTACCAGAGCCTCGCCTATGAGTCCGCAAAGACCACGTCGGCGGTCAACATGGGCGTGATGCTGGCGCTGATGCCGCTGCTCTCCACTCTGCTTGCCAGCGCGCTTGCCGGCGAAAGGCTGACGACGTCGCGGTTGCTCGGCGGCGCGATCTCGCTC